>CAMDBU010000039.1 GCA_945889495.1 Syntrophobacter sp. SbD2
GGAAGACCTTGATGATCGCTGAGATGCGTTTCAGAAAACTCGATGCACCCCAGCTAGTCGACAACGTCGCTCGTGGACAGAAGTATGCCAACGGTCAGGAGGTTCGGGTCGCCGCCTAAAACTTTTTACACTCGATTTGACAACGGCTCCAGCGCCGACGTTGCCCGCCACCATCATAAGAACTGCCTCAGCCCGCCCCTTGCCTGCGGCTCGGAATGCGGTCTCAATATCCTTGGGACCTAGTACGTCTAGGTATTGAAGCTTCACTTTCAACGCCTTTGCGGCGAGATCCACCTCTCTTAAGATTTGTGCGTTGTCTGGGTCGGTCGAAGTACCGAAGACCGCCACACGGGAGAGCCGAGGAACCACTTCTTTCAGTAGCTCCAGTCGTTTCCCGCTTAGCTCCGGGGCTAAGGTTGACAGACCAGTAATGTTACCGCCAGGCCGCGCAAGACTGGCGACGAACCCGCTTCCAACAGGATCGCCAACCTGCGTCATCACAATGGGGATCGTGACAGTTGCCTCCTTGGCGGCACGGGCTGCTGGCGCACCAGCTGTGACAATGATGTCTACCTTGAGGCGCACTAGCTCGGCCGCGAGCGCGGGCAGGCGATCGACTTTCCCCTCATGATGTCGCCACTCAATGATAATGTTTTTGCCCTCGACGTAGCCAAGCTCACGCAGTCCCTGCCGGAATGCCTTGAGGCGGGACGATTGAGTAGAAATATCGCCTAGGAATCCTATCCGGGGAATTTTCGTTGGCTGCTGCGCCTTGGCCCCCTCGCAGAGCGTGAGCGCAACGACGATTGCATAAAGCCCCAACCATTTTGGATTTTTGATCCTTCGGCAAGACTCTGGACAGGTTTTGGATTTTGGATTGTTGGATCCAAAACGACGAATTGTCGCTAAAGGTGTCTTTGTCATCTCTCAGTCTCCCCAATCTAAAAGCCGCCCCGCGGACGGCAACCTAAAAATTAAACTTTCTTCTGTCATTCCGGCGTAGGCCGGAATCCAGGTTTTCTGTGGCCTTGGAATGAAAACGAAGATGGATGCCGGCCTGCGCCGGCATGACTGGTCTTCTCTTCGCCTGAAGACAAAGGATTTCAACCATCCCCGAGTGGGGCATTTAATATCTGTCGCCTCACTCCTCACCCTTCACTCTTTACTTCTTCAACAGCTGCTTGATGAAACCGGAAGCTTCCATCTCCTGGACAAAACTCGCGTCGACAAAACTCTTCGGATCGGCGGCCGCGGCTTTGGGATTCTTCGGCGCCATGTCATCGAGCAGCGTTTTAATGCCGACGGGATCGGCGTAGGGAACATCCAGGAGCACGGCGCTGTGATTGCGATATGTGCGCTCCAAACCGTCGGGGTCGCTCAACCGTGTGTACTTGGCGATGGCCGCCTTGGCTGCTTCCTTGTCGGCGCGCACCAGATAAAGCGCTTCGGTGATCGCCCGGACGAAGCGAGCCACCATGGGCCGGCGCGCTTTGATGGTCGCTTCACGGGTGACCACGCCGTTGACGTGGAGGGGAATTTTCAAAGTCGCCAGGTTGACCAGATCGCGGAAGCCCAAGCGCTCGGCTTCTTTGATGAACGGTTCGTCCAAGATCGTGAACTGGGTGATGCCTCGTGCGATCGAAGCCAAGCGCTCAGGATTGCCGCCGACCGAAACGATCTTCACATCCCTCTCCGGTTCGATGCCAAGCCGTCTGAGCGCCAAGCGCAACCCCATCTCGGTAATACTGCCGGCGCGGTTGACCGAGCCGGACTTGCCTTTGAGTTGCTCCACCGATGTGACACTCGGCGCGCTAATGATGTGATCGATGAAGGTCGGCACGATCGACAGCAGCATCACCACATCGGCGCCGCCCAGGCGCGGGTTAACGACGTTGGGCGCGGAGGTGACGACCATGTCCAAATCCCCCGCCACCAACGCCTGCATCGCCGGCGGCCCCGCGCCAAAAAAAATCGCCTCGGGGATCAAACCCTGCTTGGCGAAGAGACCTTTCTCCAGCGCCACCCACAGCGGCGTATGCGCCGCCGCCACCGCCGCCCAACCGACCCGGACTTTTTCCTGGGCGGCGCAGAGTTGAAAGTTTAGCAGCAAGATCGACAGTGTCAGTACAGTTCGCAGTACCGTCGGCATGGAACACCTCCTGGAACTTAAGAATATCACCGCAGAGACGCGGAGGACGTGGAGAAACTCGTTTGTCCGAACCTCAGCGACCTCCGCGCCTCAGCGGTGAATGACTCTTCTCCGAATCCAATTACTTCACGGCACCGAGCTTCTGGAAGAACCCAGCCTTCTCCAGCGCCTCGACGAAAGAGTTGTCGTAAAAATCGCGCGGGTTGGCCTTGGCCGCCGCCGGGTATTCTTTCTCGTCGAGATAGCTGAACCAGGTGGTCAATTGCTCGGGGCGCAGCGCCAGGTGGGTGACGAAGTAGGGCGCGTAGAAATCGTAGGTATCGTCGATGGTCTTGAGGTCTTCGGTCTGGGTGAACTTGCCGATGGCGCGTTTGGCCGCCGCCGGATCGTTCTTGGTGCGCGCCACGCCTTCGGCGATGCCTTTCAAGAATGCCGAGATGGTGTTGGGGTTTTGTTTAATAAACGTTTCGGTGAAGCCGTAGGCCAAGGGCAAGCCGGGGATGTTCGCCTTGGCGATGTCGACCAACATGTTGAGGCCGGCGTCCCTGGCTTTCAATGTCGTCGGCGCCGACAACGCGCCGCCCGCCGCCTTGCCGCTGGAGATCGCCGTCAGTACCGCCGGCACGCTCTGCATGTAGATCAGTTTGTAATCGACGTCGAAGTTGAGCCCCTGGCGCTTGAGCGCTTCGCGGGTGGCGATTTCAAGGACAGAACGCGGCGTGGTGCCGGCCAGTGTCTTACCCTTGAGCTGCTGAACGTTGGTTATCTCTTTGGCCGCCCAGAGTTGGAAGACCAACTGCGACATGGAGCTACCGACCAATTTGATCTTGGCGCCCTGCAATGAAGCGTTGACCAAATCCCCCGCCGCCACCGACATATCGGCGGAGCCGGAAACCACCGACTGCACCGACAGCTGCGGGTTTAACTGCTGGAGTTTGACGTTGAGGCCGTACTTCTTGAACAAGCCGCCGTCGCTGGCGACAAACAGCGGCGTGAACACCCCGCTCGCCTGCGGATAGGCAACGACGAGGTCGGATTTTTCTAGAGTCCCAACGGCGTCGCTGGCGGGATAAACTTGATTGGTTGCGAGAATGAGAATCGACAACTGTAAGAAGAACCAGCGCCAGAGTTTCATGATGTTGTCTCCCTCCCTTGGCTTACCCAACACTCCACTACTCCATCATTCCATCACCCCAACTCTGCTCTTCTACTTGGTGATCGCGTAGCAATACGAGTCACGCGGCTCCGGGCTCAGGTTGGGATGGAGCGACCAGCGATGGAGCGTGCCTTCACGCTGCATGCCGACCTTTTCCATCACCCGCGCCGAGGCCTTGTTGTCGATGTCGCACACCGCCCAGACGCGGTAGATTTCTTTTTGCTTGAGCGCCCAGGCGATCAGCGCGTTGACCGCTTCGGTCATGTAGCCGCGTCCCCAAAATGCCCGCGCCAGGACAAAGCCCAGCTCCCACTTCTCGGCGTTGACCCGCGCGATCATCATGCCGATTACCTGTTTGCTATCCTGGGTCTCGATCACCCAGTGAAAAGCCTTGCCGATGTCCCACGCCAGGGCGCACATGCGCATGTACTCGCGGGTCTCTTCGAGATTGCGATGGGCGCGCCAGCTGACGTATTTGGTGACTTCCGGATCGTTGGCGTACTGGCGAAATATCGCCTCGGCGTCCGAGAGTTTGGCTTTTCTGAGTCGTAAGCGTTCGGTTTTAAGTATCTTGGGTGGGTTTGTCACTCTAGGAAGGTCCAGCGCACATGATTTTCGACTTTAGGGTCACTGGGAAAAATATTCAAGAGATGGGCGCTTCGCCGGGGCGCGAAGCGCAGGCGTGAGGCATGAAACACAGCCGCGAGCCATGAGGCGCGAGGTACGAGTAAGATTGAAGACAATCGGAGAATCCGGCTCAAGCCTCGTGCCTCGTGCCTCACACCTGACTCGCCACGGGCGAGTCAGTGCTCGTAGGAATACTTCTCCTTGCAAACGACCTTCGCCTTGCGGCAGAAGAATTCCTTCACCTCGGGAATATACATGAAGCGGTCGTAGTCGTAGTTGGGACCGTAGCTGGAAAACAGCTCCTCGCCGACGGCGATATCGCGGAGCGCGATGAACTCGAAATAAGGCGGCTGGCAGAGCCTGCGGATGGCGGAATTTTGCAGCTTGGTGTCGATGCCGTTGATCTGGCTCGGCGCGAAGTTGATCCGGCTGACGTTGGCGCCGTGATCCTTGGCATCGAGATAAACGTAGGGATGGGCTTGCTTGTGGGCGCATTCCAACAGCGCCGCCATGTAGTGGTTGCCCTGGGGATACTTGTCGGCGGGCATCAGCCGGCCGCCGAGTTCACCGATCACCTCGCCCTTCTTGATCGCCACCTTGGCGTAAAGGCCGTTGCCGGCGCCGGGAATCTGCGACTTTTTGATCTCGGTGCGCTTGTCGAGCGCTTTGTTGATCTTGAGTAGGGGAAACTCTTCTTTTAATTTCTCCGCGCTCCAGAGCGGCGCCTGCAACCAAAGTGTCAGCCCAATGAGGGCGGCTATTCCGATTGAAAATAGTCTATCCATCGCGGTTCGCTTGTCACCCTTCCGTCGATTACTTGAGATTGAAAATTCGCTTGGCATTGCCGGCCAGGATATTTGCTTTGTCGGCGTCGGTGATTTTGGCCGCTTTGATCTCTTCCAAGGACACGCAATGGTCGTAGCTCGCCGGATGGGAGTAGAACAGGCTACCGAACATCATCCGCTCCGAGCCCACCGCTTCGACGAAGTTTTTGACATAACCGGGGCCGCGCACATGGGCGGTGTCGAAGATAATATTTTTTGTCCGCTTGGCGATGTCCAAAGCGAGCTGGCTGTTGGTGTTGGTCGTCAAAGCGTCGAGCGATACAAAGGTCAGGTCGGGAAACTCCACGGCCAAGCGCTCCAGACGCCACACCGCTTCGAGATTGGACTCGGCGTTGGTGTGGACGAGCGGCACTAGGCCCAAGTCGCGGACTTTTTTGAGCAGCGGCCGCATCAGTTGATGGTCGACGGCGACACCCTGAAAGCGGCTATGCCAGACCACGCCGTCGAGGCCGAGCTCATGTTTCATGCGCTCCAGTTCGCCCAGCGAGCGCTCGCCGTGCAGCGGCTCGACGATGCCGCAGGCGATCGGGAAACGTTTGGGATCGCGCTTGCGGTAGGCGGCGACCTCGTCATTGGAACGCATGGTGTCCTTGATGCCGTCGGCTTGAATATAGCCCGTCGCGGCCAGAATCGCCGAGGCGGTGACGCCGTTGGCGTCCATGATGCGGATGCGGTTGGCGTAGTCGCGATCCTGCCAGCCGTCGCCTTCCTGCAAGCTGCCGCCGTTGAGCGCGCCCAGGTGATGGTGAATGTCGATGATTTCCATTTTGCCTCCCCGGTTAGGGTTCGAAAGAATATTTTTCCCGGCAGTCGATCTTAGCCCGATTACAGAAGAACTCTTTGACCGCCGGCTCGTGCATGAACGCATCGTAGTGATAATGAGGTCCGTAGCTCGACCACAACTCCTCGCCCACCGCGATGTCGCGCAGCGCGACGAAGATTACGTAGGGATAGTTACAGATTTGCCGCAGTGCCGAATTCTGAAAGCCGGTGTCGACGCCATTGATGGTCTTGGGCGCGAAGTTGATCCGGCTAACATGGGCGCCAAAATGTTTGGCGTCGAGATACTTGTACGGCTTGGTCTCTTCCCAGGCGCATTCGGGGATCGAGGCGACGTAGTAATTGCCCGCCGGATAATCCTCGTCACTGCGCAGCTGGCCGCCGAGCATGCCGATGACATCGCCCTGTTTGAGTGCGACAGCGGCGTACAAACCGTTGCCGCCGCCGGGAATCAGCGATGGCCGGATCTCGGTGCGCTGGTCGAGCCCCTCGTCGATTTTTAGGATCGGCACGAGCTTGGGCGGCTTGTCCTCCTGCGCCACGGCGGCGCCGGTCAATAACAGCAGGCTCAGGAATGCGACCCATCCTTTCAGCGGCGGGGAAAATAATCTCATTGAACACTCTACGAATCATGCCGCCCGCGCGTTGTCAAATAATCCCGCGATCATACGTTGACAGTCGAGCTCATGGCGCGTTACAAGCGGGCTCACGGAGGATATATGCCGACAATCGATTCCGATGCCCATGTGGTCGAAAGCGAGCGCACTTGGGACTACATGGAAAAGTCCGATCAGAAATACCGGCCGGCGATCGTCAAGCCGCGCGGCAATAGCGCCGCCGAGTATTGGTTCATCGACGGCAAGATTCGCGGCCTGCTGCGGGTGGTCATGACCGCCCAGGAAATGGACGAGGTCGCCCGGCGCACCGGCCGGGTCATGAACACGCCCCAAGAAACCCGCGAGATGGAAAACGTCCCGGCGCGGCTCAAACATATGGACCAGCTCGGCATCGACGTTCAGGTGCTTTACCCGACCATGTTCATCGAACGGATCACCGACAAGCCGGCCTGGGAGGTCGCCATCTGCCGCGGCTACAACCGCTGGCTCGCCGATATTCACCAGCAAGGTCAAGGGCGGCTGCGCTGGATCTGCGTCCTGCCGCTGCTCGACGTCGGCGCGGCGGTGGAAGAGTTGAAGTTTTGCAAACAGCATGGCGCCGTCGGCGTCTTCATGCGCGGCATCGAGGGCAACCGCATGATCACCGATCCGTATTTTTACCCGCTCTACGACGCCATGAGCCAGCACGACATAGCGGTGGGCGTCCATGTCGGCAACGGCTGCCCGCAAAACCTCGACATGGTGTCGCAGTACAACGGCGGCGGCAGCTTTTGGAAGTTTCGCATCCCGGTGATCGGCGCCTTTCACTCGGTGATCATGAGCGAGATCCCCAAGCAGTTCCCCAAGCTGCGCTTTCACTGGGCCGAGGCGGCCGCCAATTGGGTGCCCTACGTGGTGAAAGACTTGCAGCGCCGCTGGGCGACGCAAAAAAAAGACTTGCCCGACAACCCGCTCAAGGAATATCGCCAATATGTCTCCTGCCAGACCGACGACGATGTCGACTACGTGATCAAGTATGCCGGCGAAGACAATATCACCATCGGTACTGACTACGGCCACAACGACCAATCCACCGAAGTCGAAGCGCTGGGTAATTTGAAAAAGACCGGCATGATCAACGATCGCCAGTACGCCAAGATCTGCTACGACAATCCGAAGGCGTTGTTCGCTCTGTAGAGATCAAGTGGGGAAAGCTCGATAGGTTGGACCGTCACCTCAGGATGACAGCCCATGGAGGATAGCGATGAACCCGAAGTGGTTGTCAGTTTTCGCCGCCGTCGGCTTGATTAGTTTTGGCTTAACGCAATCCAGCTTCGCCGCCGACTACCCGACCAAGACCATTCAGATCGTCAACCCATTTCCGCCTGGCGCGCTCACCGACACCATCGCCCGGCTGATCGCCGACAAACTATCGACCAGCTTGGGCCAGTCGACCATTGTGGTCAATAAAACCGGCGGCGGCGGCGCCATCGGCTACAAAGCGGTCAAAGACGCGCCCGCCGACGGTTACACTTTGCTGATCACGCCGCCGCCGCTGGTGCTGATCCCGCTGGCGCGGAAAAATATCGGCTTCGCGCTGAGCGACTTCACGCCGCTCAACCTGGTCGGCACCACGCCGTCGGCGATGATCGTCAAAGCCGACGCGCCTTGGCAAAGCGTTGAGCAGCTGATCGTCGACGCCAAGAAAAAGCCCGGCACGTTTACCTTCGGCAGCCCCGGCGCCGGCACCATGGGCCACTTCACCTTGGAACTGTTCAAACGAGAAACCGGCGTCGACATGATCCATGTGCCGATGGGTGGCGAAGGGCCGGTGGCCACTGCGGTGTTGGGCGGCAATCTGCACACCAGCATCATCGCGCTCGGCACGGCGCGGCCACATCTCGAGTCGGGCGGCTTGAGAGTCCTGGCCACCACTGGCGGCAAACGCTCGAAAGAATTTCCCGACGTACCGACCATGATCGAAAAGGGCTTCCCAACCATTGAGGCCAGTCCCTGGTTCGTTTTTTTCGTCCGCAACGGCACGCCCAAAGAGATCGCCGCCAAACTCGCCCGGGCGATCCGCGACGCGGTGCAGGATAAAGAACTCGCCGGCAAGATCGAGAAAGGCGTGGTCGAGATCGAAAACCGCGGCCCGGAAGAGAGCGCGAAAATCCTCGCCGCCTTCAATAAGAAATGGACCGATGTCGCGAAGAGCGCGAAGATCGTCGCGGAATAATTTACTTTACGGGTAACCTGCGGTGAATAAACGATTGCCGCACCGGCTTATCGGTTAGCCGGCATGGCGATGGGAAGCTGAAGGCGCGGGCGTCTATTCAGCTTTCAACTGATCGGCGGGGTCAACGTCCATGGACGGAGCTTGGACCGGTTGCCGGGAGTTCACAGTGGTGCGGCGTCGCTGCTGATTTTCCTGCGCCTTGACGGCGTTCAATCTTTGGCGAAACCAGGTCTGCTCCGGCCATTGCCAGTTTTGCCCGCCCTGGGACATGGTAGTTGGCTGTTTCATGGCAATCCTATTCCCCTTGCGGAGCAATCGACAGACCAGCAGAAAGATTACACCTCAGTGGTAATTGCTGGAGCGTTGATCCCTCTCTAACGATGAACGGAGCGCGAAGAGAGAGCGCTTTTGGCGCAGCGGGGAGTGCCTAATTTACATTTCTGCGCAGTCCTCCCCGAGCTTCACGCGCTGCCCAGCGCGCAGTTGCGCAAGCGGATAGCGCGTGCCGCGCCAGTCGATGCCGTTATGGGTGAGACAGCGCCAAGCAGCGTTAGCCATCATAGCCGCGATCATGGCGAACCCAACCGGCGCCAATAGCAAGCTCAATCGGCCGCGCCATCCCTCCGTGGCGCCGTAAAAACTAAACAGCCCCAGTAACGCCAACACGGCGATGGCCACCCAGAGCACCAATGGCCGGCTTTGGCTAAATCCAATCGCTACCGAGAGCGCCGGCGCCGCGGCCAAAGCCAACAGGCCGGCCACTTGAATCAGCGTCACCCACCAGCGGTAGCTGGCGCTGGCGCCGAAAAGATTTTTCTCCAAGCCTTTGAACATCGCCGCCAGCGATGGATACCACGCGACTGTCAGCTGCTGCCGGGCGATGGCGAAGAACGACCGGCCGCCGGCGCGCTTGATCATCAGGCCTAGGCCGACATCGTCGCAAGGTTCGAGGCGCAGCCAAGAAAAGCCCGGCGTGCGCGCCAAGGCGGTACGGCGCACCAAATTGAAAGCGCCGACACCGACAAACGCCTTGCTCTGCGGCTGGTTGATGCCCGCCGCTCTCGTACCAATCATGAATAGCAAGGTAAACCCATGCACAGCGACGTCGAGCCATAGATTCCGCTGCACCGCCAAGGGCGCCAAGGCTAGGTGATCGATGCGCCGATCGACGGCGAAACCCACAGCCCGGCTGAGCGTCGCCGGAGCGAAGTGAACATCGGCATCGGTAAACAACAGCCAGTCACCGGCCGCGACCTCGACGCCGCGCGCCAGCGCATGGACTTTGCCCAACCAGCCCTCCGGCAAGGCCGTCACATGCAGAGCGCGCACACGCCGGTCACTGGCGGCCAAGCGATCGACGATCTCGCCGGTGCCGTCGGTGGAACGGTCATCGATGAGAATGATTTCGAAATCGGGATAATCTTGCGCCAACAAGGACGCCACCGCGCTCTCGATATGATCGGCCTCGTTGCAGGCGGGAATGACAACGCTCAAACGCGGCCAGGTTCGCGGCGCGGTGAATTGCAGATCATGGAATTGCGGCACGCGATAAGCGGCCCAGAACAAATAACCCAAGCCGGCGATCCACAGGCCGCACAAGCTGAGCAGGGTGAATTCCAACAACGGGCGGTCAATCCTTAGGCGAACTGGCGCCAGTTGAGAAAATTTTTCGCGCCGTAGAGCTGCTCGATGTCCACCGGCAGTTCAATATCGCGCCGGCGCAAATAGTCGGCGATGGGGCGCAGCGGCATACCGACGGCGGCGAGGAAATCGCCGTCGATCCGATCAATCAACTGGCTCCCCTGCCCCTGGATCGAATAGGCGCCGGCTTTGTCCATGGACTCGTCGCAGGCGAGATAATCGTCGATGGACTGCTCGTCGAATCGGCGCATATCGACGGACACCTGCGCCATCATCTGCAATCCCGGGCCACCGTCGTCGATAATCGCCACGCTGGTATAAATCACATGGGTCTGGCCCGACAACAGGCGCAATATTCGCCGCGCATCGGCGCCATCCACCGGCTTGCCGATCTTGGCGCCGCCGAGAAAAATCATCGTGTCGCTGCCAATGACGATAGCGTCGGCATGATCCACCGCCACCGAGCGCGCCTTGCCGACCGCGAAGGCCAGAACTTCATCGGCGATGTTTAAGTGCGACGAGACGGTTTCGTCGAAATCCGGCGCGATAACCTCGAAGGGCAATCCCAGCAAGCCAAGAATTTCCCGCCGCCGCGGCGAAGTGGATGCGAGAATCAGGCGCATGAATGGGTTGTGAGGATTACGGTGTTGTCTATCCGGATCTGCATCAGGTTTCGGGGTTGCTGCGCCGAATCGAAATAGTTGATCTGTTCACGACGGGAAAAGTCACCACAGAGAGCACAGAGTACACAGAGAAAAACTAATTCCGAAACCTCTGTGATCTCTGTGCCCTCTGTGGTGAGATTCCTTTTCTTCTCTGGCTGGCAGACGACCGGTTAGGCCTATAGCGTGGTCGCAACTGCCGGCGTCGACTCCGGCGCGATCATCGGCGCGCCACTCTCGCCGTCGCGCCAGGCTTGGTAATCGCGCAGCGTCTGAATCACATCCTCGGTGCCATTGACGCGCACCATCTTGGTGCGCAGTTCGGCGGCGCCGCGGAATTCCCGACAGTACCAGATCAAATGCTTGCGCATGCCAACGAAATTGCGCTCCTGGACATAGGTTTCGAAGTGGCGCGAGTGCTCGACGATGACTCGAAAGCGCTCGGCCATGTCCACCGGTGCGCTTGCCGTCGGCGGCACGCCAGCGCGCAGGGACTGTTTCAACAGTTCCTTAGCTTGGAAGATCCACGGATTGCCCTCGGCGGCGCGGCCGAGCAAGACACCGTCGACGCCGCACTGGCGCACGCGCCGGTAAACATCGTTCATGTCGCGCAGATCGCCGTTGCCCAGGATCAACGTGCCGGTCGGCTTGGCGATCTCGACCGCGCGCGCGATGGCGTCCCAATCGGCGTCGCCTTTGTAGCCCTGCTTGAGGGTGCGCCCATGGATCGAGATCGCCACCGGCTTTTCCGCCAGCAGGTTGGCGATCCAGTCTTCGACGACGATCTGATCGTAGCCGATGCGGGTTTTCACCGACAGCGGGATCGACCGGCGCGCCGGCGGGCTCTCCCAGCCGCTGCGCTGCCGGTTGGAGCTCTTGACCGTCTCGCGCAGCTTCTGGCGCAAACGCAAATCTTCTAAGGTCTGCCCAGCGACCCAATCTTCGATGCCGCGGCGCGTCTGGCGAATGATCTCGCGCGCCAACTCCGGCGTGCGGATCAACGCCGCGCCGCTACCCGAGGCGGCGACGTTCTTGGCCGGGCAGCCCATATTGATGTCGAGGCCGTCGAAGCCGAGCTCGCACACCACGTGGGCGGCTTGGTAGAACAGCTCCGGCTTACTGCCGTAGATCTGCGCAATGATCGGCCGCTCGATTTCAGAATAAGTGAAGTCGCGGATCAATGTTTGTGGCGCGTGAATCGCCGCGTCGACGTTGGTGAACTCGGTGACCGTGATGTCCGGCCCGCCATGCTTAGCGGCGATCCAGCGAAACGACGCATCGGTAACGCCATCCATGGGCGACAAGCCGACGATCGGCTTGGGTATGTCATGCCAGAAACTCATGATGATTGCCGGCTAGTTTGACATCGCGCCGCGGCAAAATCCACTGGCGAAGTAATCCGACACATGGTGGAACGGGTCGAAAAGATTTTTTCACCACAGAGGGCACAGAGAACACAGAGAATTAATTTTCCGAACACTCTGTGATCTCTGTGTGCTCTGTGGTGAACAATCCGCTCCGATCCTGCTCCCAACTACTTTCGCTTCAAGATCTCGTCCAACTGCTTGCGGTCGTCGTCGAGAATTTTTTCCGGGGGCGGTTTAGTTGGCGGCTTCTCGCTTTTCTCTTTCGCCCGGCTCGCCCGCGCCGGCGCTCTCTCTGGCGCTTTGCCCTTGGAAAACAGGCCGGCGACGCTATCCCAATAGAGCCATAGAATGAAGGCGACAAACCAGATGGTCAGCGGCACGAAGATGTAAATCAGCGCCGTTTTGAGCCAGCTCTTTTTCTTCGCCTTCTTTTTTGCCGCCATGTTTCGTCAGCGCTAGCGCAGCGGCGCTCTAATAGCTCGGCTTGTGGTCGAAGTAATGGGTAGCATCGATGACCCGGATGGTTTTGGTCTTCGAGCGCATCACCACCGACTGGGTGGTGGCGCCGCCGGCGAAGAAATGCACGCCGCGCAGATAATCGCCGTCGGTGACGCCGGTGGCGGCGAACATGACATCGCCGGCGGCCAACTCGGTGATGGAGAATTTTTTCTTGATATCGCTGACGCCCATCTTTTTGGCGCGCTCGATCTCTTCGTTGTTGCGCGGCGCCAGCCGGCCTTGGAACTCGCCGTCGACGCAGCGCAGCGCTGCCGCCGCCAACACCCCTTCCGGCGCACCGCCAATACCGAGTAATAAATCAATGCCGGTCTCCGCCTTGGTGGTGGCGATCGCCGCCGCGACATCGCCGTCGCCGATCAAGCGAATGCGCGCGCCGGCTTTGCGCACTTCCTGGATGATCGCTTCATGGCGCGGCCGGAGTAAAATAATTACCGTCAGATCTTCGACCTTACAGCGCTTGGCTTCGGCCAGTGCGTGTAAATTTTGCGTCGGTGTCTTGTCGATATCGACCACGCCTTTGCCGATGGGGCCGCAGGCGATCTTGTGCATGTAGGTGTCGGGACAATGGAGCAGGTTGCCGCCGTCGCCCATGGCGAGGACCGCCAAGGCGTTAGGGCCGCCAGTGGCGCAGATCGTCGTGCCTTCCAAGGGGTCGAGGGCGATGTCGACCTTGGGACCGCCAGAGCCAACCTTCTCACCGATATAAAGCATCGGCGCTTCGTCGCGCTCGCCTTCGCCGATGACAATGGTGCCGTCAATGCCTAAGCCATCGAAGGCCTTGCGCATGGCGTCCACCGCCGCCTGGTCGGCGGCCTTTTCATCGCCCCGTCCGGTCAAGCGCGCGCAATTGAGCGCCGCCGCTTCGGTCACCCGCACCGCTTCAAGAGCTAGATTTCGGTCCATGTTTTTCTCCCTTCGATCAACGACTCCATCAGTCGGTAAGCCTGTTCCGCGACCACGCCGGTTTTCAGCGCGTCGGCTTCGTTGTAACCCACGTTACCGTTATCGCGCTCGTCCTGCGGCGAGTACAACACGAACGGCACCGGATCGGAAACGTGAGTTTTGAGCGCGCAGGCGGTGGGATGATCGGGCATGAGTAGAATCCGATAATCCTTACGGTGGGCCATGCCCTTCAGCACCGTGCCGACAACTTTCTCGTCGAAATCTTCCAGCGCCTGAACTTTCAATTTGGCGTCACCCATATGACCGGCCTCGTCGGTGGCCTCGACGTGGATGAACACCAGATCGTTTTTCTCCAAGGAGCGCACGCCGTACTCGCCCTTGCCAACATAATTGGTATCGACGAAACCAGTAATGCCCGGCACGTCGATGCGTTCGAGTCCGGCATAAACGCCCAGGCCGTGAATGATGTCCACCGCCGAAATCACTCCGCCGGTGATACCGAACCGTTCGGTCAACGGCGGCAACTGCGGCGCCCGCCCCTGGCCCCAAAGCCAGATGGTCGTCGCTTGGCGTTTGCCGTCAGCCTTGCGCTTTAGATTGACCGGATGTTGCGCCAATAGAGTTTGCGACGTCGACATCAATTTAAGCAAGCGCTCGGCTCCCTCGCCCTTCGGCAGATAGCCGGCGCTCTTTTGATCGGTGATGTCGTGCGGCGGCGTGGTTTCCATCTTTTCCAAACCGTCACGCCAAACCATCAAGTGGCGGTAACTGACGCCGGGAAAAAACTCGATGCCGTCGCCGCCCAAGTCGCGGTGCAGGTCGCGGATAATCTCGGCCGCTTCTTCGGTGGAGATATGGCCCGAAGTAAAATCTTCCATGATGGCATCGGCACCGCTGCCGGCGACAGTCACCAGATTGCAGCGAAAGGCGATGTCCTTGGGCCCCAGCGCCACGCCCATGCTGGCGGCCTCCAAGGGCGAGCGTCCGGTATGATAGACCGCTGGGTCGTAACCCATGATGCTCATATTACCGACATCGCTCCCGGGCGGAAAACCTTTAGGAATCACATGAGCGATGCCGTAAACGCCATGTCGCGCCAGCCAGTCCATGTTGGGCGTGCGCGCCGCCTGCAACGGCGTCCGGTTGCCCAACGACTCGATCGGATAGTCGGCCATGCCGTCGCCTTGAAGAATGATGTATTTCATTCGCTTAAACCGCCTTAACGATTTGTATTAAGAATTACTCACCGCGGAGGCGCGGAGATCGCAGAGTTCGGAAAATGATTTGCCCGTAAATTCTTTTCTCTGCGCCCTCGGCGTCTCTGCGGTGCCATCTCCGATGACTTTAATTTGAACTCCAGATCGGAAACCACACCGGCTCAACCAATATGTAGTCGCGATTGCGGATCGAGTCCAGCGCCCGGCGCATCTGCCGCAACGTGGTTCGTTCCAGAGTCATGACAAAGGGCAGCACGTCGCCGGACTTTTGTTTGAGTTTGTAACTCTGCATCAAGCCGCGCAATTCATCTTCGACATGGCGCAGTTGCCAGATCTCGGAGATATTCACGCCCATGCGGCCAAAAGTCTTGCCGATATCGCCGACGATGCCGGCGCGGTCCTTGACCACGAAGCGGACATAGAACGGCACGTCGATCTCGTCTTCACGCTGCAATTTGAGCGTCCCCGGCGGGACCAGACTGGGCAAGCCGCTGAACTTGCGCGTGCCGCGCGCCAACTCGCAGACGTCACCCAGCACCGCCACCGCCGTCGGCCCGCCGCCGGCGCCCGGACCGACCAGAACGTAATCGCAATCCCGCCCACCGCGTCCGCCACTGCTGCTGGTGCCGGCAAAGCAGATGGCGTTGGTGGCGCCGTCGACGCCGGCGAGAAAGTTTTCCCCGGACACCAAAGCCGGCGAGACAAATACTTGCACCGCGGCGCCGCGCCGGCGCGCCACGGCAAGTTGTTTAATCGTGCTGGCGCCGATCCGCTGGGCGTAGCGGAAGTCCACGGCCTGAATTTCTTCGATGCCTTTGCGCCAAATCTTTCCCGGTTCGATCTGCAAGCCGAAAGCGACCATGCTGAGCAAGAGCAATTTAGCTTCGGCGTCGCTGCCGTTGACGTCGGAGGCCGGATTGGTCTCGGCGTAGCCTTTTTGCTGCGCCTCGGCCAGCGCTTCAGCGTAAGGTTTGCCGCTCTTTTCCATCTGCGAGAGAATATAGTTGCAGGTGCCGTTGACGATGCCGAACACCGCCTCGGGCTGCTCGACGGCGAAGCTTTCGCTGAGCGAGCGGATCACCGGAATGCCGCCGCCAACACAGGCTTCGAAGCGTAGCTGTTGGCCGGAGCTTTTCGCCGCGGACCAGATCTCTTTGCCATAGCGCGCCAACACCGCCTTGTCGGAAGTCACCACCGACTTACCGTTGCGGAAAGCGCGCAGGATGTAGTCGCGGAACTGCGGCAGCTGTTTGGCCGCTTGAAAGCCCAAGGCTTCAATGACGATGTCGACGCCGGGATGATCGAGCACTTCCTCGGGCCGGCTGGTAAATAGCGCCTTGCGCTTGCCGAACCATTTCTTGCCCTGGGGACTCCGCGTGTAAATCTTGCGCAGCTCCAATTCGACGTCGCTACCCACCTGACCTTTGAGATCGTGGAATAAAATGTCCTGAATCGCCTCGCCGACCACCCCGGAACCGAGCAGCCCGATGCCGACCTTGCGCCGTGAATTCACTGTTGCCATAAATTACGAGTCTGGAGTTTTGAATGTTTCAAGATTTCGGAATTATCTCTCGCAAAGACGCAAAGCTCGCAAAGTTCAGAAATTGTCTTAATTTACTTTGCGGCTTTGCGCCTTTGCGGGAGTAATCTCTTATCCGATAGGGAAAACTAGTCGAGCAGTTTACCCAGCGCCTTTTTGATCTTGCGCACCGCCTGCTTAGTGCGGTGCTCGTTTTCGATCAGCGCGAAGCGCACATGCTCATCGCCATACTGGCCGAAGCCGATGCCCGGCGACACCGCGACCTGGGCTTCCTGTAGCAAGTACTTAGCGAACTCCACCGAGCCCATTTTCTTCGCCGGCTCGGGGATCTCGGCCCAGACAAACATTGTCCCCTTGGGGCGTGGGATATGCCAGCCGGCGCGGTCGAGACCGTCGAGCAAGGCATCGCGCCGCTTCTGATACATGGAGCAAATCTCCTCGACGCAGTCCTGCGGCCCGTCGAGCGCTTGGATCGCGGCGATCTGGATCGGCTGGAAAATCCCGTAGTCGAGATAGCTCTTGATCCGCGCCAGGGCGTGGACGATCTCTTTGTTGCCGACGCAGAAGCCGACCCGCCAGCCCGGCATGTTGTAGCTCTTCGAGAGCGAGAAAAACTCCACGCCGACATCCTTGGCGCCTGCCGCCTGAAGAAAGCTCGGCGCCTTGTAACCGTCGAAGGTCAGATCGGCGTAGGCGAGATCGTGGACGACCAGGAATTCATGCTCCTTGGCCGCCTTGACGACTTTCTCGAAAAAGTCGAGCTCGACCACTTGAGTCGTCGGATTATGCGGGAAGCTGATGATCAGCATCTTGGGCTTGGGCCAGGTCTGGCGAATCGCCTCGTCGAGATGGGCGAAAAACTCTTCGCTGGTGGTAAGCGGAATGCAACGCAGATCGCCGCCGGCCAGGACCACCGAATACTGATGGATCGGATAGGTCGGGCTCGGACAGAGCACCACATCGCCGGGATCGATAGTCGCCCAGGCGAGGTGGGACAAGCCCTCCTTGGCGCCGATGGTGACGATCGCCTCGCTGTCGGGATCGATGTCAACGCCGTAACGGCGCTTGTACCATTTCGCGATCGCCACCCGCAGCTTATAAATGCCGCGCGACACCGAGTAGCGGTGATTGGCCGGCTTGGAGGCGGCTTCGATGAGCTTGGCCACCACATGCGGCGGCGTCGGCAAATCCGGATTGCCCATGCCAAAGTCGACGATATCCTCACCCCGATGCCGCGCCTCCATCTTCATGCCATCGATGATGCTGAAGACATAGGGCGGCAGCCGCTTGATCCGCTGAAATTCCACGAACCGTCACCTCTTTTTGAAATGGAGAATCAAAGACTTTATGGTTATAAGGCATCGCTCCGTTGGGTGCAAATGGCGCATTGGCGAAACGCACGCCAGCGCCCATTTGAGCTTTTGCCAACACCGCTGTTTATGCTACCATTGGGGCGAAAGTGAGTTGATGAAAACCATCGATATGTCCGGACAAGCTGCGCGCCGATATTTTACCATCGACGAATACCACCGCATGGGCGAAGCGGGGATTCTCAATGAACATGATCGCGTCGAACTGATCGAAGGTGAGATTCTAAGAATGAGCCCAATTGGAAGCCGCCATGCCGCATGCGTCAATCGATTGATCCGACAACTCACCAACCTAATTGGCGACCGCGCGATTGTCAGCCCGCAAAATCCAATTGTGCTGAGCGATCTTTCTGAACCCGAGCCGGACGTTGTCATCCTTCGCAGCCAGGCGGATTTTTATGCTAAAGCTCTTCCCAGCGCCACCGACGCTCTATTGATCATCGAGGTCGCGGATAGCTCCATCACCTATGATCGCGAAGTGAAGCTCCCGACCTACGCCAGCTCAGGTATCCCGGAGTTTTGGATTGTCGATTTGGCAGCCGAGAGTATTGAGGTCTACACCTCACCGCGCCACGGCGTCTATCAAAACTTGCAGTCATTCCAGCGCGGCGCTTCGATCACGCCGCTCAACTTTTCCGATTTAGCGATTAGCGTTACCAGTATTCTTGGCTGAGCACCGCCCGATCCGTGGCAACGGGCGAGAAATGATTTGTCACCCCTGCCTCCGATCGGATCGTTGGGTTACGCTGCGCTAACCCAACCTACGGAACTGGCAACTGGGAACCGGCAACTAGCAACTGCTCTTACCCCACCACGCCCAACTGCAAGCGCTTACCCCAGCGGTGTTTGAGAATCTCGCGCAGGCCAGCGGATTCTTTGCTCTTGAGCTGCGGATCTTTTTCCAACCATGTCAGGGCTTCTTTTCGCGCGGTGGCGAGAAGCTCGGTATCCCGGGTCAAACTTGCCAAGCGAAAATCGGCCAAGCCCGATTGCCGGGTGCCCAAGAGTTCGCCGGGACCGCGCAGTTTCAGATCGGCTTCGGCGATTTTGAAGCCGTCAGTTTCCTTGGCCATGACGCGCAAACGCTCGGCGGCCACCGCGCTGGCGGTGCCGTGATTGACCAGTAAACAAAATCCCGGCGCGTTACCGCGCCCGACCCGGCCGCGCAGCTGATGGAGCTGGGACAAGCCGAAGCGCTCGGCGTGCTCGATCACCATCACGGTGGCGTTGGCAATATCGATACCGACTTCGATGACCGTGGTAGCGACGAGAATGCCCAACTTGCCGTCGCGAAAGTCGCGCATGGTCTCATCCCGCTCGACGGTCTTCATGCGTCCATGGACCAGGCCGACGCCGAACTCTTTGAATAAAGTCTGGCCCATCTTCTCGGCCATCTGGGTGGCGTCTTTGACCTGTTGCAGTTGTTCCGACGGTTCCACTAGCGGCAGAACGACGAAGGCCTGATGGCCTTTGCGCAGTTCATCGAGCACCAGCGAGTAAACTTGCTTGCGCTCACGCTCGTTGAACACTTTGGTTTGCACCGGCGTCCGCCCCGGCGGCATCTCGTCGACGAAGGACACTTCCATGTCGCCGTACAGCACCATGGCCAGGCTGCGCGGGATCGGCGTCGCGCTCATGAGCAACATGTGAGGCTCGTGAGTAGTCGACGACAGCGCCTCTTTGCCGGCGACCAACTGACGCAGCGACAAACGCTGGGCGACGCCGAAGCGATGCTGCTCGTCGACCACGCCGAGCCCCATGCGCGGCGCGTGGATATCCTCTTGAATCAGCGCATGAGTGCCGACGACAAATTGCACTTCGCCGCTCTCGATACGCGGCAACAGTTCACGGCGCTCCTTGGCCGGCGTCGCCGCGGTCAACAAGGCGGCGCGAATTCCCAATGACTCGGCGTAACCCGACAGGCCGCGAAAATGTTGCTCGGCCAATATCTCCGTCGGCGCCATCCAAAGCACCTGGTAGCCTTGCTCGATGATGCGCAGCGACGCCAGCCACGCCACCATGGTTTTACCCGAGCCGACATCGCCTTGCACCAACCGCTGCATCGGCTGGCTGCCCGCCATATCGGCGGCGATCTCGCGATAAACTCGCCGCTGGGCGTCGGTTAGTTTAAACGGCAACAGCTCGCCCATGCGCTTGAGCAGCGTATTGCCCGAAGCGCCCACCGGCTGAGCCCGGCTCTCGGTGCGCGCCCGTTTGCGCAGCCCCAAACCCAATTGCATGAAAAACAGTTCGTCGAAAATCACGCTGCGGTGCGCCGGCGAACTGGCGTCGTTGAGCGCCTCGACATCGCTGTCGAGGGACGGCTCGTGCAGCTTGGCCAAGGCATCGGCGATGGAGATCAAATTCATCCGGCCGGCGATACTTGGCGGCAAACCGGGTGGCAGATAAACTTTGAATTGCTCCAGCGCCTGGGCGGTGAGTTTGCGCATGAACGACATCGGTATGCCGCCAGGACGCAGGTAGACCGGCAAAATCCGCGCGTGGTCGCTCTCCTCGCCCGGCTCCAACACTTCGAAATCGGGATGGACGATGCGCAGCCGCCCCTGGCTCCCTAGCTCAACCTTGCCATGCACGAGCAACTGCTGCCCTTGTGCGAGACCGTTGGCCAAGTAGCTCGGCGCCCGGTACCACATGAGATCGATCGCGCCGCTGTCATCGCGCAGCACCGCGGTGAGCATCTGGCTCTGCCGGCGCGGGTTGAAGCGGTTTTGCAGCATCGCCAGCTGGCCGGTGAAGCTCTCCTCCTGGCCAACCTTGGCTTGATTGATTTTTTTTAATTGGCGCCGGTCTTCGTAACGAAACGGCAAGTGATAGAGGATATCTTCGACGGTGCCGAGGCCGGCGGCTTCGAGCTGCTCGGCGCGCTTGGGACCGACCCCCTTGAGCGCCTGTACCGGCGTCGCCAGGGCGCGCAGGCATTGGCGCACCGTGGGATTTGACTTGGTTGGACTGAGCGCGAGTTTTTGAACCTTAGCCGCCGGCTTCATGGACGCCACTAAGGCAACGCCGGCGCAAAGTATTCTTGCAGCGGCTTGACCTCGAACTCATGCTGTTGCAAATAGACCATGCCTTCCGCCGCTGCTTCGGCGCCGGCGATGGTGGTGAAATACGGCACCGCATAGTCGAGCGCGCAGCGCCGGATGTAAAATGAGTCGGCGTGGGAGCGCGCGTCCTCCGGCGTGTTGACCACCAGGGCGATGTCACCGGCCTTGATCTGGTCGGCGATGTTGGGGCCGCCTTCTTGAACCTTCTTCACCACTTCGCAATGGACGCCATGGGTAGCGAAATAGGCCGCCGTGCCCTGGGTCGCCACGATCTCGAATCCGGCGTCGTCGAGTGTTTTTGCCACCGGCGTGACGCTCGCCTTGTCTTCATTGCGCACGCTGATGAAAACCTTGCCGCGCTTGGGCAGCCGCACGCCGCCGCCCAGCTGCGCCTTGGCAAAGGCGATGCCGAAGCTCCGATCGATGCCCATGACTTCGCCGGTGGATTTCATCTCGGGACCAAGCAGCGTATCGACGCCGGCGAATTTGTTGAACGGAAACACCGCTTCTTTGACCGAGACATGGGCCGGAATGATTTCCCGCGTCAGTCCCAAGTCCTTGAGCTTGCGCCCGACCATGATTTTCGCCGCCAGCTTAGCCAGCGGTACGCCGATCGCCTTGCTGACGAACGGCACGGTGCGCGACGCCCGCGGGTTCACCTCCAGGACGAATACATTGCTGCCTTGCACGGCGAACTGGATGTTCATCAAGCCGCGCACGTTAAGCGCCTTGGCCAGCGCCACGGTATGGCGGCGGATTTCATCCTGCACCGCTTGGCTAATCGTCTTCGGCGGCAGGCTGCACGCGCTGTCGCCCGAATGCACGCCGGCGCGTTCGATATGTTCCATGATGCCGCCGATGACGACCTCGTCGCCGTCGCCCAGGGCGTCTACATCCACCTCAATGGCGTCGTCGAGGAATTTATCGATCAACACCGGATGCTCCGGCGACGCCGACACCGCGAAGGTCATGTAGTTTTGCAACGCCTCGCCGTCGTAAACGATCTGCATGGCGCGGCCGCCGAGCACGTAGGAAGGCCGCACCAGCACCGGATAGCCCAGCCCCTCGGCGACCTTGAACGCTTCATCATAGGAGCGCGCCATACCGTTGGCCGGCTGCTTGATCGCTAACTGAGTAATCAACGCCGAGAAGCGCTCGCGGTCTTCCGCCAGATCGATGTTGTCGGGCGAAGTGCCGATGATCGGCACGCCGGCGCGCTCCAAGCCGAGGGCAAGTTTTAACGGCGTCTGGCCGCCGAACTGGACGATCACGCCGTCGGGCCGTTCCCGGTCGACGATGTTCATCACCTCTTCCATGGTCAGCGGCTCGAAATAAAGTTTGTCCGAAGTATCGTAATCCGTGCTCACGGTCTCGGGATTACAGTTGACCATGATGGTCTCGTAGTCTTCTTCCTTGAGGGCGAAGGCGGCGTGGACGCAGCAATAATCGAACTCGATGCCCTGGCCGATGCGGTTGGGGCCACCGCCGAGGATCATAATTTTCTTGCGCTCGGTGCGCTTGGATTCGTCGGCGCCCTCGTAGGTGGAATAGAGATAGGGCGTGAACGCTTCGAACTCCGCGCCGCAGGTGTCGACGGAATTGAACACCGCCTCGACACCCTTGTGCTTGCGCGCTTCCCGCACCGTCGCTTCGCTGGCACCGACGAGTTTAGCGATCCGCGCGTCGGCGAAGCCCTCTTCCTTCCATGCGCGCAATGTCGGTTCTTCCAACTCCGCCAGCTTGCCTTGGCACTTTTCAATTTCTTGATCGGTGACGATCAGCTCGCGAATCTTTTCGAGAAACCATGGATCGAAGGCCGACAGCTGGTAAATCTCCTCGGTGCTCATGCCCAAGCGATAGGCGTCGCCGACATACCAGAGCCGCTGCGAGTTGGGATTTGTTAATTTTTCATGGACGATGGCCAAGGACTCTGGCCTTTTCGCCTCGGATAAATCCACTTTCGGCTCGAAGCCGAAGGAGCCGGTCTCCAGCGAACGCATGGCTTTTTGCAACGACTCTTTGAAAGTCCGGCCGATGGCCATGGCCTCGCCGACGGATTTCATTTGCGGCGTCAGCAAGTCCTTGGCCTGGGGAAATTTCTCGAAGGTGAAGCGGGGAATCTTGGTCACCACATAATCGATGGTCGGTTCGAAGCAGGCGGGGGTCTCGCGGGTGATGTCGTTGCGAATCTCGTCCAACGTGTAACCGATCGCCAGCTTGGCGGCGATCTTGGCGATGGGAAAGCCGGTCGCCTTGCTCGCCAACGCCGAACTGCGCGACACTCGCGGGTTCATCTCGATGACCGTCATGCGGCCGTTGCGCGGGTTGACCGCGAACTGAATGTTCGACCCGCCGGTGTCGACGCCGATCTCGCGGATGATCCGCACCGAGGCGTCGCGCATGAGCTGGTATTCCTTGTCGGTCAGAGTCTGGGCCGGCGCTACCGTGATCGAGTCGCCGGTGTGGACGCCCATGGCGTCGAAGTTCTCGATGGAGCAGATGATCACGACATTGTCCTTGTGATCGCGCATCACCTCGAGCTCGTATTCCTTCCAACCCAACACCGACTCCTCGATCAACACTTCATGCACCGGCGAGATCGCCAGGCCGGCCTGGACGACTTCCTTGAACTCCGCGGCGCTGTAGGCGAAGTTGCCGCCGCTGCCGCCGAGCGTGCGCGACGCCCGAATGATGACCGGAAAATTGAGCCGCTTCTGAATGCGCTGGGCGTCCTTCATGTTGCGCGCGTAGCCGCTCTTGGGCAGGTCGAGGCCGATGCGCCGCATGGCGTCTTTGAACAGGTCTCTATCTTCGGCCTTCTTGATCGACTCCAGTTTGGCGCCGATCATTTCCACGCCGTACTTTGCCAAGATGCCCTTCTCGGCGAGATCGATGGCGAGATTGAGCGCGGTCTGGCCACCCAACGTCGGCAGGATCGCGTCGGGACGCTCCTTGGCGATGATTTTTTCCACCATGTCAGTGGTGATCGGTTCGATATAAGTGCGGTCGGCGAAATCCGGGTCGGTCATGATGGTCGCCGGATTGGAGTTGACCAGAATCACCCGGTAGCCCTCTTCCTTGAGCGCTTTTAACGCCTGGGTGCCGGAGTAATCGAACTCGCAGGCCTGGCCGATGATGATCGGGCCGGCGCCGATGAGCAGAACGGATTTTATGTCGGTGCGTTTGGGCATGGCTGCTAGGAACCTCGGTGCTGCGCCATCAGATCGGTGAAGCGTTTGAATAAATAGTTGGCGTCGTGCGGGCCGGGCGACGACTCGGGATGATACTGCACGGAAAAAATCGGCAGCTCGCGGTGGGCCAGCCCTTCCACCGTGTTGTCGTTCAAGTTCACATGGGTTAACTGCGCCGCGCCGATCAGCGAATCGGTGTCGACGGCGAAGCCATGATTTTGCGAAGTGATCTCGACCTTGCGCGTGGTCAGATCCATCACCGGTTGGTTGCCGCCGTGGTGGCCAAACTTGAGTTTGTAGGTCTTGCCGCCCAGGGCCAAGCCCAAAATCTGATGGCCGAGACAAATGCCGAAGATCGGCTTTTTACCGATCAATTGCTGGACGTTTTCCTTGGCGTAGGGCACCGCGTCGGGATCGCCCGGACCGTTGGAAAGAAAAATCCCGTCCGGCTTGAGCGCCAACACAGCGCTCGCCGGCGTCGACGCCGGCACTACGCGCACCTGGCAGCCCGACTCGGCCAAGTTGCGCAGGATGTTGTACTTGATGCCAAAGTCGTAGGCGACGACGAAATATTTCGGCGCCGTGAAGCTGCCCTTGCGGCTACGCTTGGCGGCGCTCGTGCCGTCGCGCTGTTTGTAGCCGCCGGTTAACTGCCACATGCCCTGGTTCCAATCGTAGGCCTCGGTGCAAGTGACGTTCTTGACCAAGTCTTGGCCGACCAACCCGGGCGCGGCCTTGGCTTTGGCCACCGCCTCTTCAGCACTCGCCGCGGTGGTCGTGATCACGCCGTCTTGGGCGCCATGATCGCGCAGATGGTGCACCAGGGCGCGGGTGTCGATACCCTGGATGCCGACGATGCCGTGGGCGGCCATGTACTCGTGCAGCGGCTGGCTGGCGCGCCAGTTGCTCGGTTGCGCGGTGTAGTCTTTAACGATGAAGCCGCGCATGAACGGCCGGCGCGCTTCGATATCTTCCGGATTGACACCGACGTTGCCGATCTGCGGATAGGTCATCGCTACCAATTGGCCTTCATATGATGGGTCGGTGAGAATCTCCTGATAGCCGGTCATGCTGGTGTTGAACACCACTTCGCCGACCGCGTCGCCGTCGGCGCCGAAGCCTAAACCGTGAAAAACCTGGCCGTCCGCTAGTGCTAAAATCGCTTTCATTCAATTAACCTAATCGATTCACTGCGCCTAATCTTGCTGTCCGTTGCGGAAATCATATCCGCTGCCGTCTCAACCTATGTCGCGATGCTGGAATCGCCCATGGTTGTCATCCCGAGCAAAGCGAGGGATCTCGTCTTGGCTGCTACCTTCGAAGTCGAGATTCCTCGGCGGAGTCTATCCTGAGCGAAGCCGAAGGGCCTCGCAATGACAGATGCGCCTAGTCGACCATTACTGACTCGCCGATTTCTCCCGGCTCGCTGCCACGGTATTCGTATTCACCGCCGGATTGACGATCGAATAAATCACCACCCGGTCGCTCTCCTGGCGCTCCTCGCCGCGCAGCCGCACGCGCACCCGATCCTTCTCCGAGCTGGGAATATTTTTCCCGACATAGTTGGGCTTCACCGGCACCTCGCGGTGGCCGCGGTCGACCAACACCGCCAAACGCACCGAACGCGGCCGGCCGGAGCGAAAGATAATGCTCAGAGCGCTCTTCACCGTCCGTCCGGTATAAATCACATCGTCGACCAACACCACTTCGCGATCCTTCAAGCTCAACGGTCCGAGATCGGGATCGGCGGCGCTGCTGCGGCGCAGCTCATCGCCGGAGCCGTATATTTCGATCTCGCCGAGCTCGGGTCGCCGTTTGCGCCGCGCTTCAATAGCCGCGGCGATGCGCTGGGCCAATTGCGAGCCGACGCTGCGCACGCCGAGGATCAACAAGCGGTCCGGGTCGCGGCAGTCGTTGAGAATCTGCTCGCTCATCGCTGCCAACGCGCTGTCGATCTCCTCCTCGCCCATGAGCACGCGCTGGCCGCTGGTCTTAGTTGGCTCGTAGCCCAGCTCTTCGGCCTCCTTGATCGAGTCGAACAGCGCCAGCTCACCCCGGCCCCACCAGTCACGAATCGTCGCGCTCTGCGCGATGTCGAAGGACGAGTAGCGCTTGGCCGCCCGGTTGCCGACGTAATCAACCTTGAAACGGTGGTCGCAATAGTCGCAGCCCAGGATCAGCGCGCCGATATGGTCGGCGAAGTAAATTCGGAAGCGCCGCTCGGTGGACCGCGGTTCTTGGATGGTTATGCAATTGGCGTTGCGGCACTTGGGGCCGATGGGCTCCGGGCTGCGATAGGCGCGGCTGGCCTGCTTGGCGCCATGCCGCTGGGTACGATTGGCACGGCTCAAAAATTCCAACAGCGCCATGCGCACCGGCACGCCGTAGGCGGCCTGCTTGAAGTAAATCCCGCGCCGGTCCTTGTCCAGTTCCGGCGACAATTCATCCACCCGCGGCAGCGGATGCATCACCACGGTATTTTGAAACCGTTTTTCCTGGAGAAACTCCGGGCCGATGGTCGGATAACTGGCGTTGGCGCCGCCATCCTTCATGCGCTCTTTCTGCTTGCGGGTCATGTAGAAGGCATCGTAGCGCAGGCCGGTGGCCAGGCTGCTCAACTGCGATTGAATGACTTTGTCGACTTGGGTGTAGAGCGCCAGTTGGTGCGGCTGCTTGGGCGTCAGATACAACGCGTCGGTTTCGGTGACCACCGAATTCAAATCCCCCGACGCCACCGGTGCGAAGGAATAGTCATATTCTCGCTCCAACCGCTCGATGACATACTGCGGCAGCTCCATGCCGCCCGCCGCCAGGGTTACAACATTGGCGCCGAAACGCGCCAGCGCATAAACCAGCGAATGAATCGTCCGGCCATTTTTCAAATCGCCGCAGACCACCACCGTCAAGCCTTTGAGGCCGCCCTTTTCCTGGCGCAGCGTGTAGAGATCGCACAGCGTCTGGGTCGGGTGCTCATGGCCACCGTCACCGGCATTGATCACCGGCACATCGGCATGCTCGGCCATCGCCTGCACCGCGCCGTCCCAGTTGTGGCGCACGACCAAGACATCGGCGTAGCTCGACACCACCTTGGCGGTATCGGCGACGGTCTCGCCCTTTGCGGTGGACGACGCCTTCATGTCCGAACAAGAAATCACCGAACCGCCAAGCCGCTGCATCGCCGACTCGAATGACAGCCGCGTGCGCGTGCTCGGCTCGTAGAACAGCGTCGCCATGATCTGCCCCGCGCCGACCTTGGCCGCGCGCAGCTTCGCGACATCGTCGGCCAAGGTGAAGATCTCCTCGATCTCGTCGTTGGTCAGGTCGGCTATGGAAATCAGGCTGCGCATTTCAGTTTATCGTGCAGATACCGAAATCGGATTCGGATTTATCTCCCGCAAAGGCGCAAAGACGCCAAGTTCGGAATAATATTTTACAGTTTATGTTCCGATCGCCCTGAGCTTTGTCGAAGGGTGCGGTTAAATACTCCGATTCTTTTCTTGCCAGTTGGTCAGCACCACTTGATCGACCCCATCTGCTTCATCGAGCAATACGTTAACCCGCTGGCCGTCGAGGACTTCGATATTTTTGCCGACGATATCGGCACGGATCGGCAGCTCGCGGTCGCCGCGATCGATCAGCGCCGCGACGAGAATTCGCTTTGGCTGGCCCAAACGCTCCACTGCCTCCATCGCCGCGCGAATCGTCCGGCCGCGGAAAATCACATCGTCGACCAACACCACGGTCCGGTCATCCACCGCCACCTGCACCTCGAACGCCCCTACCGCCGGCAGCGACTGCTCCTGCAACTTGTCGTCGCGATAGGGCGTCACGTCGATCACGCCCACCGCCGGCGCGGTCTTGGCGATCTCCTCGATCTTGCGCGCCAGCCGACGCGCCAAATGAACACCGCGCGAACGGATGCCGATCAAAGCCAACTCGCCCGGCGCGCTCGCCTTCTCGACGATCTCGTGCGCCATCCGGCTGACCATCCGGCCGATGTCGTCCCGTTCGAGTAAAGTTTTTTTCTCTTCAGCCATAAAAAAAGACCCGCCCGGCGTCACCGAGTGGGTCTTTGCGCGTAGCGATTGTGTGAATTAAGTTCCGTCATGATGCCCTTTGCCGACCTCACAGGATCGGATTAAAAGGTATGGATTTTTCTAACTTGCGCCGACCTCATTGTCAATGAATCCATTCCTAAATTCTCAACTCAACTAGTCTTCCACTAATCCTATCACCGTCGAGGTTGAGTCTGCATACCGAGACCGGCAACTTGAATCTCCTCGGCCCGGCGCTGCCGGGATTCAAAAATATCACCTCATCCCGCTTCAGGATACTCGGCTTATGGGAATGGCCGCTGATGACGACTCGAATACCAGCATCACGAGGATCGATTTCTAATTCGTTGACGTTATGGATCACGTAGAACTTGGTACCATTGATCTGGAGATTGAGTATGTCCGGCAGCATCTTCGCCCACGGATCGCGGTCGTTGTTGCCGCGGATCGCACACACCGGCGCGATCGAACCGAGCGACTCCAGCACCGCCGGCTTGCCGATATCGCCGCCGTGGATAATCAGCTCGACGCCCTTCAGCGCTGCCAACGCTTCTGGCCTGACCAGGCCATGGGTGTCGGAGATCACGCCGATAATGCCCTTCTTGATCTCGATCGGTTTGCGGTGAACGACCATTACCAGCTTGATTTAGCTTGATTCCACCTCGCGCGCAATTCTATATTGGTCCTGCGACAAGGGAGCGGTAAGAATTCGGATTATCTCCCGCAAAGCATGTCCTGAGCGCAGTCGAAGGGGCGCTAAGGCGCAAAGGGTAATCGGAAAATAAATAAACCCGCGTCACCCAGAAATTTGGCCGGAGGCTCTATGTTTCCTCATCTACAAACTTTTAACTTACAAAAATGGATCGACGACAACCGTGGCGATTGGGGCCAGCGCCGGGTGATTTGGCAGGACTCGGACTTTATCGCGTTCGTCACGCGCGGGCCGAACCGGCGCAAGGATTATCATATCAATCCCGGCGACGAGATATTTTATCAGTTGGAAGGTGAGCTTAACTTGCACTACTTGAAGGATGACAAGCATGAGCTGGCGGTGCTCAAGGCCGGCGATATCTTTCTCATGCCGAAGAACACGCCGCACTCACCGCGCCGCGCCGACGGCTCATGGACCTATGTGGTGGAGAAGACCCGGTCAAAGGAAGAGACCGACCGGTTTATCTGGCCCTGCGAGAAGTGCGGCACCAATCTTTACGCCACCGACGTCCGTTTCGACGATCCCGGCGACGCGGTCAACAAAGCCACCGCGGCGCTCAAAGCCGATCCGAAACTGGCGACCTGCAAGAAATGCGGGGCGGTGCTTGAGTTGTGAGTTTCAACCTCAGCGAGTGCAGCTGATTCACTTACTACGCGTTGAAGCAATGCGAAGATTCGTCATGCCGGGCCTTCGACCAGGCTCAGGATAGACTCCAGGCCGGCATCCATCTTCACTCTCGCGCGACTCCCAAGAAGCCCTGGATTCCGGCCTGCGCCGGAATGACGGAATAATGAGTAGCTCAGTATTCCAAACTTTGCGCCTTTGCCCCTTTGCGGGAGAATTATCCGATTATCCCTTCGCCTGAATCGCCCGCCAAATTTTCGGCGGCGTCAGCGGCAGGTCTTGTATGCGCACGCCGACGGCGCGCGACACCGCGTTGGCGATGGCCGAGGCCACTGGCAGTAAGCCGCCCTCACCTATCCCTTTAGATCCGAACGGACCCGGGCCGTTGCCGTTTTCAATTAGAATTGTGTGCAAGCCCGCCGGCAGGTCCTGGAACGTCGGCACCCGGTAGTCGACCATGTTGCCGTTGAGCAGCTGGCCGTCTTCGTAGATCATCTCTTCCATCAGCGTGTGGCCGATGCCGAACATCACCGCGCCTTCGTCCTGACCGACGCACTGCTCGGGGTTGATCGCCTTGCCGGCGTCGCAGGCCGACACGTAATTGAGCAATTCCACCCGCCCTGTTTCCGGATCGACTTCGACCTCGGCGCCGCCCCAACCGACTTCCCAAAATGTCGTCGTCGAGCCAAGCACGGCTTTGGCGCTGCGTTTGTCTTTGTAGAGACCTTTGCCGATGATTTCTCCAGCTTTGCTGCCGAAAAAATCGACGATCACTTTGCTAAACGACAAGCTCTGCCCGGACTGGGTGCAGACCTGGCCGTCTTTCAATGTCAGCGTGTCGGCTTTTTCTTTCAATACTTTCGCCGCGCATTGGAGCAATTGCTTCTTCGCATCCTGCGAAGCGCGCTGCACCGCCGTGCCCATGACCACGGTCGAGCTGCTGGCGCTGGTGGAAATGTCATAGGGCGTGACATCGGTGTCCAACTGGGCGACGCCGATCTGATCCATCGGCATGGCCAACTCTTCGGCGACGATCTGGCTCAGCGCCGTGCGCGGCCCCTGACCGGCTTCGACCGTGCCGGTGAGCAGCATGACGCTGCCGTCGGACGACATCTTCACCGTGGCGCCGGCGACTTTATACGTGCCGCCGGCGTCCTTGATGCAACAGCTGAGCCCCTTGGCGCGATTGGGCTTATCGCTTTTCTCGGTCCACTTGATGGCGTCGGCGACCTTGCGCAGCCCCTCTTCCAAGTCGCAATCCACCGGCGTGTCGCCTTTGGTATACAAGTCGCCCTTCTTGAGCAGGTTCTTGACGCGAAACTCCAATGGGTCGAGGCCCAATCGGTCGGCGATCATATCCATCTGCGACTCGTAGGCCCAGGTCACTTGCAAGGCGCCGAAGCCGCGGAAGGCGCCCGCCGGCACGGTGTTGCTGTAAACACCGTGAGCTTCTACTTTGGCGTAGGGAATTTTGTACGGTCCCAAGGCCCGGTAGCCGGCCTTTTGCGTCACTCGCGGCCCGGCGTCAGCATAGGCGCCGGTGTCCATGTAGACTTGGCAGTCGCGCGCGATCAGTTTGCCGTCCTTGGTCACGCCGGTTTTCACCGTCACCCGCGCCGGATGGCGCGTCACGGTCTTGAAGCTCTCGTTGATCGACAGTTGCAACTTCACCGGCCGCCGGGTCATCCACGACAAAGCCGCGGAGATCGGCTCGGCTTTGACATAAAGCTTGCCGCCGTAACCGCCGCCGACATAGGGCACGATGACACGGATACGGTTGCACGGCAGTTTGAAGATTCCCGACAGATGATCGCGCAAGGTGAACGGGTCTTGGCAAGACGCCCACACGGTAAGCTTCTCGCCGTCGTAGTAAGCGACGTTGTTGTGCGCTTCAAGCGAGAAGTGCTGGACCTTTTGAAAACGAAAGGTGTCCTCGAAAATATGATCGGCCTTGGCGAAACCTTTTTCCGCTTCTTCGCGGGCGAAGGTCAAGTAATAGCAAATATTGCTGCCGCTAAAGCGCTCCGGCGCGCCATAGGTCGAACCGCGCAACTCGGCGCGCGCCACCCCGCCCTCATGCACTTGCACTGCGCCGGGGGCCAATGCTTCTTCGAGGTTGGTGACCTTGGGCAGCTCGTCGTATTCGACTTCGAATAGCTCCAGCGCCGCCTCGGCGATCTCCGGCGTATCGGCCAACACCGCCGCCACCGGATCACCAACGTAACGGACTTTGTCAGTGGCGACGATGGACTGGTCTTTATAGGTCGCGCCATACTTGAAGTTAAAACCCTGGATGTCGTCGCGCGTCAAGGTCGCGATCACACCCGGCAGTTCTTTAACTTTCGAGGCGTCTACTTTGACCAGACGCGCATGGGCCACCGGGCTGCGCAGTATTCGCGCATGGGCCATGCCCGGGAGCTGGATATCGCTGGTGTAGATCGCCTTGCCGCTAACCTTTTCGACGGCGTCGACGCGGCGCGCGTTGGTGCCGACGACTTTTAGATCTTGAATGGTCTTCATGATATGAGCCGGAAATGAAAAAGGCCACGGTGATTTTGTCACTGTGGCCGAAAGCCTTAGTTATGAATTGCTGAAAAGACTCGGTCGGAGTCCTTCGACAAGCTCAGGACGAACGGAGTGGCAGTCGCGCGAGTTCATCCGTTCATGCTGAGCTGATCGAAGCGGATTCCGGCTACTTACGAATCTTCGGACTGTCTTTTTCCGGGAAATATTTATCGCAAAAGGGACAATGAAAGTTCATTCCCGATCCCAGCATATGCGGGTTGACGACGAAAATTTTCTTACAATCTGGACAAGTGATTTCTACGGCCTGACCCATGGTTAACTCTCCCTATTTTGGATTTTGAATTTGCGATACTTCGACTTCGCTCAGTACAGGTTTTGGATTGTCGGATCGGATCAACTCGCGATTGCCGCAGTGCGAGCATTTAGCTTTTGTGTCCTTTGCGTTCTTTGCGGCCAATCCCTGATCCAGTCGGGGCCGGAATTACCGGCCCCGACTTTGTGACCTTTGTGCTCTTTGTGGTTAAATCTCCGAATCCCTTAAGCCCAGTAGGTCGTGCGGTCCATCGGGATATGCTGCAACACTTCGCCGGGCACGTAGTCTTCCAACTTGATCCGCGCCATCGCCTCGTCGGGGCATTTCGACACCGGCGAGAACGGCCGGTCGGTCGGTTTGGTTGCATCGACGATCATTCCTGAAGTCTTGATCTCGTCGCGCAGCGACGGGTCCAAGAAGTTGCCGCGGAACAGCGGCTTCAAGATATTCACTTGAAGATGCGGCTGCACCCGCGTCGCGATCGCCCAGAGAATGTCGGTGGGATTGAACACGTCGATGTCGTCGTCGAAGACGAAAACATTCTTGGTGTGGTCGAAGGTCAAAGCAGCGGCGGCGGCGCGGCCCGGATCGCCTTCGGATAATTTCTTCATCGAGATAAAAACATTATAGTGCGCGTGGCGGCCTTGCTTACACACCGCGGTGACGCCGGGAACGGCTTCGCGGCAGCGCCGCAAGTAGGCGCCTTCGCGCGGCAGATCCATCCATGGCTTGTCGCCTTCCGGCGTGATCACCGACTGGTACATGGCGCCGTTACGATAATTGATGGCGCGTACTTCGTACTCCACGCAGGTGGTGTAACGTTGCGGTCCGAGGTAGCCCGGCGCTTCGCCAAACGGACCTTCCACCACCCGGCCGCCGGGTTTCAACACGCCTTCGATCACGACCTCGGCATCGGCCGGAATCAACAGATCGTCGCCAAACGTCTCTGAAGCCACCAAGCGCAACGGTTCGCCGAGATAACCGCCAATCACATCGTATTCGCTGACCTGAAACGGCCCGCTATAACAAGCGCCCATATGGAACGCCGGATGATGGCCAAGCACCGTCGCCACCGGCATTTCCATGTTGTTATCTTCGTAGTCTTTGAAAATTTTCCATAGATGGCGCGGCGAAGCGTAAAGCGCGGTGGAGTTCTTCGACTTCACTTCCATGCGATGGTAGGACAAATTGTAGATGCCTGACGTGCGATCCTTGGTGACGGTCGACAAAACGATATACGGTCCGCCGTCCATCTCATGATGACGCATGATCGGAATCTCGTAGAGGTCGACTTTATCGCCGACCATGGTGTTCTGTTTGACCGGCGCGTCCTTGCGGCTGATGATCGTCGGCGGCACCCGATGCTCTTCCATCTCAAGGCACTTATCGGCCATCTCGGGACGCGTGGAGTTGCGCGGCATGCCCAGGGCGATCTGGGTTTTGCCCTGGGAGATTTCGCAGTTCATGGTCAGCTTGATCGGGCCAACTTTGCCATTCAAGTTGAGCGGGTTGTCGAAAATAATGATCGGAAAGCGCTTCTGCGCGCCGAGATGTTTGATGATCGCGGTCACGTCGTAGTTCGCCGGGTTAACTTCCTTGGTGATATGAATCACCTCGCCCGGCAGTTGCCGCTCACAATCGGCAATAAATGTCCGTAAATCCTTCGCCATGTAGGCCTCCTCACTAAGTTATGAAATTATTTATGCAAAAGATTTATCGGATGGCCCCGGCATTGTCAAATCTTGGGGCCTATGGCGAGCGCCACGGCGAGAGTTAGTTTGGCCGACTAATTACAGCCCGCGCGCAAAATATAGTGAGGATTTTGTGGATGCCAGATCATCGCGGTGTCGGCGATGTCATGGGCCACAGTTTCACGCAAGTTTTTCGCCGCCTGCCAAGCGCGCTCGTCCCAATCCGGCTGCCGTTCGGGAAATCGATCGATGGCTGGCTGTCCAAGGAGAGTCAATAACCAGCGTGAGCCGTTGATCAGCTGGCCATCGGCGAACTTACCGGAAAGCCGCCGCTCGACGGCAACCGCGATGCGATAGATCGGCAGAATATCCTGGACGCGCACCGGCAAGGTGCAAAAGCTGCGCTTCGCCGACTCGAAAGTTACCCGATAGCTAGGACTAATAGTCGCATGGCCGGTCCAGATCCACTCAAGCTCGCGCTCCAGCGATCGGCAGATCTCCAGCTCGCGCCCGGCAAAACGCGGCGCGCAGTCGAGATTGCGGGAATAAAGCGAGTCAGCCGCTGCCGGCGCGGCGAAGCATAGCAGCACCATCGTCAGGCAAGCGAATGCGCGGATCGCCATCGGATCGCCCCTCTATTCGAACACCACCGTGCGATTGCCGTGCAGAAACACCCGCTCGTCGAGCATCAAACGCACGGCGCGCGCCAGGGCGATCTTTTCCGCGTCCCGGCCCGCCTGCACCATCGCCGCGGCGGTGTAGGTGTGGTTCACAGGGATGATGTTCTGGGCGATGATCGGTCCGGTGTCGAGATCGTCGGTGACGATATGGGCGGTGGCGCCGATGATTTTAACGCCGCGCTCATAGGCCTGATGATAGGGCTTGGCGCCGATGAACGCCGGTAGGAACGAATGATGAATATTGATCACCCGGTTGCGGTAGTGGGCGACGAAGCTGGGCGTGAGGATGCGCATGTATTTTGCCAGCACCAGATATTCCGGCGCGTAGCCGTCGATGACTTCCAGCACCCGGCGCTCATGCTCGGCGCGATCGAGATCCTTGTGGCTGACGCAATGAAACGGAATGCCGAAGGGCTTCACCAGATCGCCCAGGGTCTCATGGTTGGCCACCACCGCCTTGATCTGCGCCGGCAGCTCGCCGGAGTAATGGCGGATCAACAGATCGCCCAGGCAGTGCGCCTCGGTGGTGGCGAGAATGACGATCGGCTGGCGCTCCGCCTCGACCAATTTGACCACCGAATCCGCCGGCAGAATCTGCTGGAGATAGGAAACCACTCGATCCGGTGCGGTCGGCCCCTCGAAGGCGGTGCGCATGAAGAAATGCTTGGCGTCGAGATCGACGAATTCCTGATTGCTGAGAATGTTGTAACCGGCATTGAACAACACTCCGGTGATCTTATGAACCAGCCCCGGCTCATCCGGGCAATCGATGCGTAAAATATGTGGCGGCACGTGGAACGCTCCCTTGGCGATAATAATATCACGAGAGTATTGCACGCTGGGGTTGATAGTTAAACGCCCGCCGCCGAAGCGCGAGTTGATCTCGCGCGCGGTATGAAGCGCGCGCCCGACCGGTCGCCGTCGAACTTCCCGTCGCGGCCATAGCCGACGGCCGGCAGCGCTTGGCGGGATCGAGACCGGCTCAATCGCCCACCTGAAACCGACCATGGGTAATTTGACCAGAGTGATTCTTCAAGCTGGGTGATGGTGGCCAATCTTATAGACATGCAGCTTTTCGCTGACCCCCTTAACCAGCGCCTCAGCCGCAACCACGTCATGCGCCTTGAGAGCGTCGCAGACGCCGGGTGAATCGAATACATCGGCGGTGATATAGACCTCATTGGCCTCGGCGAGGGCTTGCACCCGCGCCGCGATATTTACATTTTGGCCAAAGTAATCGATGCGCTCGTTGACCGTCACCGCCATCGAGTGGCCCCGGTGGATGCCTACTTTGAGAATCAATTCCTGCGAAATGGTGCGATTAAATTGGTTAAGCGCGTCGATCATCTCCAGGGCGGCGCTGGTGGCATCCGCCGGATTGTCGAACACCGCCATCACCGCATCGCCGATGGTTTTCACGATCGCGCCGTTGCGCTCGCGGATCACGCGGCTGAGCGCATCGAAGTGCTGGCGCACGAGAAAATAGGCTTTGGCGTCGCCAATCTGCTCGTACATGGCGGTGGAGCCCTTTAGATCGGTGAACAAGAACGTAATATCCTTGATCGACAGTGTTTCGTCCGCGCTGATCACCTCCGAGCGGAATAGGTCGCGGAAGGTCTGCGTCGTCAGGAGTTTCTTGCCGCTCAAGCCCGGCCGCAAGACCAGCACGGGTATCGGCAATTGCCCCGGATGAAAAATCCACAATGCGCTGCGGTGATCCTGGCGATTGTCCAATTCGATCGTCAACCTGCCGCTGGGTAGTTCACGCGCCAGATCGAAGCCAAATTGCACCGGCTGATTTTCCGCGGTGTAACGGGTCAGGCTGCGCGGCTGCATCCGTAGATCGTCGGACTGGAATTTTCCGTCAACCAGCCGGATTGGGATCACGCTCGGCTGGTCGTTCTGCTCATCGGTCATCGACAGCTGCAGGCAAGCCCGGCCGTCGGTAACCCGCAGATCGCCTGGCGGGAGTTCAAACTCAGCGGTCACATTCTCGCCGGGCTGCACATAGCGTAAATCTTTCGTGATGTGCATAATTAGATCGCGCCACGAAGGCAACGCCGGCACCGGAGAGAGCACGTCTTTACTCAGACGGTAATTGAAGTATAGATCTTCCACGCTCAGCAATTCCGGATGATGGTATTGGATGTCGCGCACCAGCGGCGAGATCGAAAAGGCGACTTGGATATAATCGTCCAGCGCATAATCGTCCTCCGCCGCGCAGGTCGGGCAGCGATAATGGGGACGCAACTGGCTCATGCTGTGCATGCTGTCGACGACATAGCCGCAGTGCGGGCAGACCACATGCCAGTCCATCTCAAACAGCCCAACTTTGGCCGCGTGCAGGAAGATATCCAACCCCTCGGCTTCGGCGATGGCGCGCTCGGCGGCGAACTGCACCGGATTGACACGGAACAGATCGAAATCAGCGGCCGAGCGGATGAAGGTTTCAAACTTGGACATCACGCGCGGACTCCAGGGACGCGCCTGTTCCAATTGCGCTAGTTGCGCGTCAAGTTGCGCTTCATTGATTTTGCTATCGGCCATGGTCAGGTTTCCTTTCAGTTACCTCTGTAAGCGATGATCCCTGGTAAATCAAATCGTCATCGATGCGACTCGACATGACATGACGGCAGCGGCAAACCAAGTCGTCGGCTCCATGACGATTTGAACGGCTTGAACGTTTTGAACTGCCCTCATTCAATCGCGCCTTGCAGAAACCAGCGCCGCCGCACCCGGTCATAGTAGAGCCACAGCAAATCGCCGCCGCGGGTTTCAGCGTAGTAATATTCGCGTTGGATATCTCGGTTCCACCAGCCGCCGGCGAAGACATAGGGGCCGGTGAGTTTGTCGATGTTGCCATGCTTGGGGCCCAAGACGAGCCAGCCGTCTTCGTGGCTGTGATAGGGTCCGCCGGCGAGGCCGAGCGGCTTCTGGTTCACGCGGCGGATCAGAGTTTTTGCCGCGCTGTCATTTACCAGCGGCAGCTTGACCTGAGTTAGCGGCTCCCAGGTAAATCGCGCTTCGGGCAAGTGGCCGTCGGTGAGTTTGGCCGAGACCACGGCGGCGTCGCCAAACTCGGCGCGCAAGCGCGCCAGGGCACGGTTGGCGGCATCGAGGTCTCTGCTCGGTTTTTCATTGAACAAGCGCAGCTGCTCGCTGGTGGCGGCGCAGGCTTCGGCCTGCAACTCAATCTCAATGGCACCGGCGGCGAGCTGGAGCGTTTCCAAGCGCAAGCGCACGAGGTCGAGAATCTGCACCGCATCGAGGGTCGGCAGCGCCGGCCGCAGCGACTCTTTGAAATAGTCGCCGTGATCGATCAGCAACGACAACCAGAGCGCGACCAGCGCTTGATGGCGCGCGGCCAGAGTGACGAGCAACGGATGGAGCAGTTGCTTGATCAGAAACAGCAGCCGCGTGCTGTCGCTCTCGGCGTCGTCGAGAATAATTTTCTCGCGCGCCGGCTCCGCCAGCACAGTCGGCGCCAGCGGCGCCCATAATTCGCCGGCGGCCATGCGGTGCAGGCGGTGAGCTTGTTTGCCGAAGCGCTCACGCAGCCCGCCCGGCGGCAGGGATAACAACTCACCAACGGTTTTTATGCCGAGCTTGAACAAGGCATCGCGAAACTTGGGTTCGATCTGCAAACGGTTGAGCGGCACCGCGCTGGCCGCCAGCTGTTCCTCGGCGGCGTCGCGAAAGATCGTGATCCCTGCTTTGGTCTTAGCGACGGCATAACTGCCGAAGCGGCTGAAGCCGACGGCGAGATTGGCGGTGAAGCCCTGGGCCGAGAGATCCTGCTGCATGGCGCTGGCCCACTGCTTGGGCGAAGTGTAGAGACGCTGCAGGCCGCTGCCGTTCAACCAAAAGACACCCGACTCCCGCGCCGCCGGCTCGACCTCGGGGGTAAAGCGCATGAGCCGTGCGGTCAATTCGCCGAGCGCCTTTTCACTTTCATCCGGAGACACTTCGCCGGCGCGCAGTGACGACGCCAGTGAAAACGCCGCGGCGTAGCGCAGGCCGGGCAAGACGCCCTGCTGGCGCGCGCTGTCATTGACCCAGAGCACCAGTCCTTGCGGCTTGTCCTCGGCCACCACCGCCGCCGGATGGCCGGCCCAGTCAGGATGACGCCGGAGCAAGAGCTGTAAGGGGAACGCCGGCAGATCAACACAGGCCAGCCGGCCCGCTGTAGATGTCTTCATAATTCCAGGTCGGCCCGCGCCGCTTGTCCTTGAGCACGCGCAACGCGCAAGCGAAGCGATTGCCCTCGACGCGCTTTTTCTCGGCATGGACGCGCAGCGAAACTAGAGAACCGAGGGAAAACGCGCCGTGATTTTTTTCCGTCAAACAAATCAGCGCACTGTGATGATGATGCGCCAGGCCGGTCAAGCGCGTCTGCAGCGGCATCGGAATATCGGCGCCGCCAAGATCGAGGACGACGATAGCGAAACCGCCGGAGCGCAGCAGTTTCTCGCCGGCGCGGGCGATGGCGTCGGCGCGCGCCAAGCGAATAACCACCAGCGCCGCCAAATCGATGCCGCCTTGAGCGGCATCCGGCGGATAAAAAGAACTGTCCGCCAAAGTCACCCAGCCCACCGGCTCGCCGCGCGCCTGCGCCTGGCCAATCAAAGTAAACGTCAACGTCAACGCCGCCGAAGCCGCCCCGCCAGAGATCTCGACGAAGCGCCCGGCAACCTCGTCAATCGTCCACGGCGCCAGCGGAATAGCCGGACGAATTTTTTGCGCGGAAGAAAACGAAACCATAGGGATGGAACTTAGCAAAAGTTGACCGCATCCGAGCGGACACAATGAACGGAGATCGGCTATAGCTTAAAACGAAAGGATCGAGCGACGATGGGAAACTAACGTCGCGTTGGCAGAATGGAGAAAATGCTAGAAAGGGGAAATTTTCTTAACGCTTCAGTGAGAAGTTCCGGCCGTCGCGCCCTTCTCAACCGGATGGTTAGCCATTTTTTGTTGGCGATAAGGCTTTTACTGGGTATTTCGCACCAAACCGGCCGGTCATTTCGCAGCAGTCCGGCCGGCTGTTTCGCTCGATTCCGGCCGGTCGTTTCGGAGCATTCCGGCCCCCCTCTGCAGGGGTTGAGTCGATGAGTTAAGCGACGCTGGGTAACCCGGCTGTTACACTCCCGCCTTTAACTTGAAGGAGGGGTTGTTGATGGCCAAAGCGAGGTTATCCATGCGTAAGATTAAAGAAGTTCTCCGTTTAAAATATGATTGCGCTGTGAGCGGACATCGGATCGCGCACAGCTGTAAGATCAGCCGCAGCACCGTAGCCGATTATCTTGAGCGGTTCGAGAAGGCGGCGGGCCTGAGTTGGCCGCTGCCCGAAGCGCTTAGCGATGAGGAGCTGGATAAAAAGCTATTCCCGCCCGGGACCA
>CAMDBU010000040.1 GCA_945889495.1 Syntrophobacter sp. SbD2
ATGGCCGCGGTGCACCCCGCATAAGGGTCAAAGAGTGAGGTTTTTTCACAGCTACGGCAGGCGATGATGAAATCTATCACTGGCAGAACTACAGCCGCCGACACAGTGCGATTTACAATGGGGTTTTTCAGCAGAATCACTACTTACTCTTTACTACTTACTGTTTTCCAATGAATTGAGAAGAGCGAGGAAGCAAAGATGTCACGCAATCAAATCCGTTTCGAGTTCGAGAAGGCCACGCCGTTCGCCGGCGGTAAATCATTCGGTACTGTCGGAGCCTATGAGCGGCTGCTCGGCATGGCCCATTTCGCCATCGATCCCAATGAAAAAGATTTGCCGTTTGTCTGCGATTTGGAATTCGCACCGCGCAATCCGGACGGCCTGGTCGAGTTCAAGGCGGTGATCGATTTGGTCAAGCCGGTGGATATGGCAAAGAGCAATCGCAAGCTCTTGTTCGATTTTTCCAATCGCGGCGGGCGCGGCGCGTTTACGCGGCTCAACGACGGTGGCGGCGACTATACGAAAGCCGGCGCGGCGGGCAACGGCTTTCTCAACAAAGCAGGCTACACCGTGGTGACGGTGGGTTGGCAGGGCGATCTGGTTTACACCGGCAGCAATGTCGTCGCCTTCGTCCCTGAAGCGCGCCAGAACGGCCAGCCGCTGCGCGGCCGAGTGCGCCAAGAGTTTATTTCCGACAAGAAGGGCGTGCTGTCCATGCCGGTGAGCGGCGCGGCGAACGTTCAGTGCTATCCGGTGCTCAATCCGGCCACTGCGACTTTGACTCTGCGCGAGAAAGAAGCCGATGCGCGGGTGGCGGTTCCCGCCGGCGAGTGGCAGTTCGCCAAAGCTGCTGCAACGGCTGTAGGGGCGAAAGATTTTTCGCCCCTACTAACACCCTCCAACACCGATCTCTACGTCAAGGGCGGTTTCAAACCCGGCTGGATCTATGAACTGATCTACGACACCGAAGGCTCGCGGGTGATGGGCTTGGGCTATCTGGGACTGCGCGACGCGGTGGCGTTTCTGCACTACGGCGCGAAGGATTCCGCCGGCACGGCCAATCCGCTGGCCGGCGCCATCGACAAAGTCTACGGCTACGGCGCGTCCTTGGCCGGCCGGGTGGTGCGAGAGTTCGTCTATGAAGGCTGGAATCGCGACTTTGATGGACGCAAAGTTTTCGACGCGGTGCAGACCCATACCGGCATCGGCCGGTTGTATTTCAACATGCGCTTCGCCCAGATCGGCCGCTATCCGCGCCAGCATGAAGAGCACTCCTATCCGTCGGAGCGCTACCCGTTTAATTTTACCGCGATCCCCGATCCGTTCACCGGCAAGAACGACGCGGTGATGAAGCGTCCCGATAGCGATCCGCTGCTGATTCATTGCCATACCTCGAGCGAATACTGGGAGCGCCATGGCTCCATGACCCACACCGATCCGCGCGACGGCAGTGACGCCGAGATTCCGGCCAATGTACGCATGTACATGCTCGCCGGTTCGCCGCACGCGGCGATTGCCGCCGATAATCCGAAATGGGTCGGCCAGCTGCCGCCGAGTAATTTCTCGCCGCAGCCGTTTTTGCGCGCCTGTTTCATCCTCATGGACCGTTGGGCGAGCGAAGGCATCGCGCCGCCGCCCAACCATGTGCCGCGGCGCGATGCCGGCCAATTGGTTTCACCGGAAGAAGCGTTGAGGAAATTCCCAAAAATCCCCGGCGTCAATTTGCCGGCGACGCCGAGTCGCTTGCCGCTGTGGAACTACGGTCCGGACTTCGACAGCAAAGGCGTTATGAGTATTTTCCCGCCCGAAGCGGTGGCGGGCAAAGAGTATCCGATCCAAGTGCCGCAAGTGGACGTCGACGGGAACGATCTCGGCGGCGTGCGCTATCCCGACATGCAAGCGCCCATCGCCACTTATATCGGCTGGGCGCTGCGCAAAGCCGGCTTCGCCGAAGGCGAACTGATGATGACCAACGGTTGCCTGTTGGCCTTCGCCCGGACCAAAGCTGAGCGGGAAAAAATCGGCGACCCGCGTCTGTCCATCGAAGAACGCTATCCGAGCCATCAAGCCTACGTCGATATCGTCAAGCGCGCGGTCGGCGACCTGATCGACCAAGGTTTCATGCTGCCGGAAGACGGCGAGGACTACATCGCCGCGGCGCAGCGGAAAAATCCCCTCGACCCGGTGACGATCATCGAGCCGCTGGTGACGGCGGGGAAGGAAGATTAAAGATAATCTAACTCTACAGCAGGACAGAAAGTTGAGTTATTAACGTCTGATCCAGATGGTTTCGTTCACTTAGTAAATGGTGATACATGCCCGCTTCGACGCCTGTAGTCAGACAACGTATAAGAGAGCGTTATCGGCAGTGCCCGATCGACTGCCCGATTTACCTGGATACCGTTATTGAATCACTGAGTGATTTCTTTGCGGTATTTCATTCGCTGCTGGAACCCAAGAAGGTTTTCTGGTTTCGAGGCCACTCGAAGAGGGAGTATAAGCTTTGTCCATCGGCGCTTCGTTACGGTGACCGAATCAATCGAGATTCAGCTTTGGCGCTAATAGCAGATATGAAGAGGTTTCTCGAAATGAAACTTCCTCGGCCACCAGCTGCCGAGGATCAGCTCGGATGGATGCAAGTTGCTCAACATTATGGCTTACCTACCCGTTTGCTAGATTGGACCCAAAACGCTGCGGTTGCGCTATTTTTTGCATGTTGCTCTCATCAGGACGACGATGGTCTCGTCGCAATTCTGAACCCTATAGAACTGAATCTGCGTGTAGACTCACGATCGCCTCGTGTGTTTAACGCCCAGCGTGATCTGCCGATTATCTCCCCGTACCTCGAACTCAATGGAGATGCTGTTAGACGTAGAGGGCGGCACACAATTGCACTCAATCCTACATGGAACACCGAGCGCATTGCGATGCAACAAGGGGCTTTTACATTGCACGGGTCACGCCAATTTGATCTTGACCGCACCCAGGCGAGCTCTCTGTTGTACGTACCAATACTACGCGAACACAAAGCCTCCCTTCTAAGTGAGTTAGAACGAGTGGGGATTGGTGAAATGTTCATTTTCCCGGAGCCTGAGCATGTCTGCGCACACCTCAGGCGAGCCGCTCATTTATGAGGTGATTTGTGTCGGACCATATTCCACTGATTTCCAGTGACGACGCCGGATCTTTTGCAAAACAAGTCTTCCACGATTCGGCGGTGATGCGCGTGTCGTTGGAGCGGGCAGCTCAACTCATCGCTCACGCCCCTCACGCGTCGAAGATATGGATTGATCCAGGCGTTGACGGTTGCGACGACATAGTCTCCCGGCAAGGCACGCCGGGTAACAAGAACTCGTGGTTCGATTTTATGAGTAAGCTGCCTCACTTTGAAAAATTTGCGCAGATGGGATTTATCGCAAAACCAACGCAGCCCGAAGTTAACGCATTTGTGAAGGAAGTGCTGAATCGGTGTATGGCTTACAAGCCAGCTTGGATTACAATTCCTCAACTTCCGACCACTAATGGCACTGAGAGAAATAAGATCAATCGCGAATTGGCACAGGCCACCGGGGAATGGAAGTCTAGTAGCGGTTATTCAGGACGCTTAATTCTTCCGTTAGTGTTTACACACCAAGAGCAAGTCAACGGAAAAACCAGTCGAAATCCAAAGGTACAACTAGCCGAGCGTTGTTACCGTGACGCACAGGCAGATGGCTTTTGGGTCGTTGACAAGAGCCTGACCGACGACAATGGTTCTGCGACTCTGCGCAATAAGCGATTCCCTGGAATAATCGCTCTTCATGACGAATTGAACGGAAAAATTGCATCGAAGGTGAGGATCGGTGGGCCTTACTGGGGCCTTAATCTTGTGCTTTGGGCGAAAGGACTGATTGATTTTCCGTTGATTGGCGTAGGCTCAAGCTTTCAGTTTTATCTGTCAGGTGGGCCTTCTCGTTCAGCGAGCGTAAAGATTGCTATTCCATCGCTCAGGCGACGCGTTGGCGTCGGGCCTAAGCTTACCGGGTGGCTTGACGCTTCAATCGCAAAGCTGGCGAACTCCCATCCCGCACATGCAGAATTTGTTGATTTGCGAAAAAAACTAACTGTATTGAGCCAATCAATTCGAGCGAGAGAACAGGTCGCGACATTCTACAAGCAATGGTACGACGGAATTGCAGCGGCTCCTAAGGCTGGACGACCAATGGCCTTGTTTCAAGATCTCTCGGCCGCATACGCGCTTGGCAAATCCCTTCCAGCGATTGATGATGAAGGCACAGCGAGACGACCAGAGGCCGTGGCAGAGTCCTTTATGATGAGCTGCCTTTAACTACGACGCTGTGATCGCCAGAATTTCTCGACACAGTATAGTTGAATGGCGGGATCAGGAATTGCGTGTAGCGGCGTCGACGGAACGAGAACGTGGCAAGAACGTTTTCCAACGCCAATCACGCCAATTCCTTCATGGAGGTACCGAGACCACTTCGACGAGTCTTTCGCAATTCGCTCTGCAGTCCGTATCGGGAACGCAACGAACGACTCTTGTGCAAAGCCGAGATTGGAGATTGCCTGTCGAAACGCTTCGTCAACTCTTGTAAGTTTCAACTCAACTGCGACCAAGCGTTCATGAAGCGGCATCCAGCCGTTTAGCTTTTGGAGCCTTCCATTTTTGTTTTTTAGGACAAAGCGGTCGGTAATTAAACGTTCAACTTCAATAACGACTACTTCTTCTGGAATAGCGTGTTCGAAGTTCTTCTTTAGGCGATCTAGCGAAACGGATTTCGTCGTTTCGACCTCTGGAACACTCAAGAGTAACGCTGCTCGCGTTATCGACGAGATAGACTTAGTCTGTTTTAGTCGACGTCGGTAATCCACACGCTTACTGTTAAGTGTCACGCCCACAAGGTCGCAGATGCCCCAAGGCGTTATGAACTCCCGCCGTGTCTGGAGGCCGGATAATTTCATCCAGCGAACCACGCTCGGCGTCATTTCCGACTCGCGTTTGAACATAATTATCACCCCGCCGACAATGCCCACCCTTTCACCTTATTGCGCTATCAGCATTTAATCTAACTATCAATTGCCCTAACGAACAAGCATGTGAGGTCGATGCGATGTGGACGGAATCGGGTGGTACAGATCATGAAATAGTCAGGGGGCAAAAGAATTGAGGGCGAACCTTGAATTGTTCGCTCTCTCGCTCAAGGGATAGCAAGTGTCAGGTATTGGTAGTGGTTCAGTTAGCCCGAGATCTCTCACTTCGTTCGAGATGACAACTGGACTTTTCTGCTGTCATTTCGAGCGTAGCGAGAAATCTTTCTTCGCATGATGACGTGCGCCGACCCATACTGAACCACTACCCAGGTATTCATTCTTCACTTGTTATCAAAATTCTTCGATGATCGCCTCGAACCGCCGACCGGTGGGCGGTTGACGGTGAGGCTAATCGGCGACATAAAGGCTTTATGACCACTCTGAAGATTGCCTCTCCGAAGAAAAATCTCGGCCGGTGGTTGGCAGCTGCCGCCCGTGGCGAGGACAGCGGCGTCGTTTTTGGCGCCGATATCGTCGCTTTGCGCAAGGTGAGCGTCGAGTCAACGGACTACGCCCAACGCGAGTACGGAGCGCTCCCCGAACAGGTTGTAGCTCTCGAAAGAGCAATCGAGAAGCGTTATCGAAGCTTGCGGTGGGGCAAAACCTTCCCCGACGACGATTCGACAATTCAGGAATCTTTTGGAGTAAGCTGCCGACCACCGATCCTTTGATCGCCCGGAGACTGCGGGAGTTTTCGACTGATCCCTACACATACCATGACCGACATTACCGCCAGTCCCTACCCACCTTTTGACGGAGTCGAGCCACACGGCACTGTTCGCTCGATCGCGGACGAGCGGGCGCATCGCAAGCGGATTTGCGCGCTTGGGTACCGCATCTTCGGCGCGATGCGGTGGGGGATGCTCGGCGACGGCCATATTTCGGCCCGCGATCCGGAGTTCAGCGATCACTTCTGGTTGCTCGACTGGGGTATTTCTTTTAGCGCGGCGACGGTTGGTAAGTTGGTGCTGGTCGGGCCCGGTGGCGAAGTGAAGGATGGCGACGGCAACGCCACCGGTACGGTCAACACGGCCGGCTACAACATCCACTATCCGCTGCTCGCGGCCCGTGCCGACGTCGTCAGCGCGGCGCACACGCACACCGCTTTCGGTACGCCATGGTCGGCCAATGTCGAGCCGTTCCGCGCGCTCAGTCAGGAGGCCTGTGCCTTCGTCTTCGACCAGGCGCTGTTCGACGATGAAGAGGTGGAAGTGCTGTCGATCGATGGCGGCAAGCGCATCGCCGCGGCGCTGGGCGACAAGAAGTTGTGCATCCTGCGCAACCACGGTCTGCTCACGGTGGGCCGCTCTGTGGAGTCAGCGATCGGCTGGTTCGTGATGGCCGAACGGGTAGCCGAAGTCCACGTCAAAGCGCCGCTCGGGCGAGCGATTTCGGATGAAGCCGCGGCGCTTGCCGCATCGACCCTCGCCGCCGATGCGGTGGGCTGGCGAATGTTCCAGTGGCTGCAACGCTCGCTGGTTCCGGATCCATCAGTTGTTGACTGAATCGGCGCGGTGAACGCGCCTTAGTCATGCTTGACGCCAGCTCGGTTTGTGGACTATCTCTGATTTGTTGTTATTAACCTGAGAAGCCAACCGCAACGGTGCTTGACTTGGAGCGGCGCGCCTTCGCCCCGCTCGCCGGCACAAATGAAAAAAGAAGAGCAGTCTGGCGATAAGACCCACGGTCTGCTGACTGCCGAGACACTTTGAGAAATGAGAAAAGCTATTACACTGACCGTCAACGGTCGCGAGCGCGGCGTCGAGGTTGAAGCCAGGACAACCTTGCTCGACTTGGTGCGCGAACAGTTCGGCTTGACCGGCGCCAAGCTGGGTTGCGACATTCAAGTGTGCGGCGCCTGTACCTTGTTGGTCGACGGCAAACCGGTGAGCGCGTGCTCGATGCTGGCGGTGGACGCCGACGGTTGTGCCGTCGAGACCATCGAAGGTTTGGGCAGCAAGGATAAGCTCCATCCGCTTCAAGAGGCGTTCATGGAGTTCGGCGCCTTGCAGTGCGGCTATTGCACTTCCGGTTTCATCCTCACGGCCAAAGCGCTGCTGGCGGAAAATCCCCAGCCCAGTGACGCGCAGATCCGCGATTATTTGGCCGGCAACTTTTGCCGTTGCGGTTGTTATCAGGAGATCATGCAAGCGGTGAAGAACGTCGTGGGGGAATCGTGATCGTGGCTCGTGCTCGTGATCGGACGAACACGAACCACGAGCACGAGCACGAATGATCGGCCAAGAGCGCAAACAAAAGACGAGACAAGATCATGGAACTCGCGGACATCGGTAAAACCTTCCGCCGGCTCGATTACCTAACCAAGGTAACCGGGCGGGCGCAGTATTTGGCCGACATGAATGTGCCGGGGATGCTGCATGGGAAAATTCTCCGCAGCCCCTACCCGCACGCGCGGATATTGCGCATCGACGCCAGCAAGGCGGAGAAAGTTCCCGGCGTCATGGCGGTATTGACGCGGGACGATATTCTGCACGACGAAGGCATCGAGCCGTTCTACGGCCCGGTGTTCAAAGATCAGACGATTGTTGCCACCGAAAAAGTCCGCCATGTCGGCGATCCCGTCGCCGCGGTAGCGGCATTAACAATTGACGCGGCGGAAGCGGCGTTGAAACTGATCGAGGTCGACTACCAAGAGCTGCCGGCGGTTTTGAATATCGACCAGGCCATCAAGCCCGGCGCCATGCTAGTGCATGAATCGGTGAAGCTGCCGACTTCCGGCTTCGCCGATCTGGCTGAGATCAAGCCCATCGACGGGACCAATCTATGCACGCACTTTCGCCTCAACCGCGGCGACATCGATAAAGGATTCGCCGAGGCGGATCGGATTTTCGAAGATACTTTCACCTTGCCGGCGACCCAGCATTGTTTTCTCGAAACCCACGCTTGCATCGCGTCCGTCGAACCAGGCGGGCGCATTACCGTGTGGGCGACGACGCAGAATCCGTTCGTCGTGCGCACCCAATTGGCCAACATCTTCAAAGTTCCAGTCGCCAAAGTCCGCGTCATTGTGCCTTACCTGGGCGGCGGCTACGGCGGCAAAGTTTATCCCAAGGTCGAGCCGATCACCGTGGCGCTGTCGCAGAAAGCCGGCCGGCCGGTGCGTTTAGTTTTGTCGCGCGAAGAAGTTTTTTACACCATCACCAAACATGCGGCGGTGATCCGCATGAAGACCGGGGTCAAAAACGACGGCACGCTGGTGGCGCGCGAGTGCGAGATTCATCTCGACACCGGCGCCTACGCCGAGATCGGCCCGCGGGTGGCGAAAAAATCCGGCTACACCGCCGCCGGGCCGTATAAGATTCCCAACTTAAAAATCGATTCCTACTCGGTCTACACCAACAAGCCGCCGGCGGGGGCGTTCCGCGGCTTCGGCGTGTCGCAATCGGCCTGGGCGGTGGAATCGCAGATGGACATCATCGCCGCGGCATTGAACATCGATCCCGTCGAGCTGCGCAAACAAAACGGCTACAACGAGGGCGATAAATTCGTCACCGAAGAAACCTTGCGCGCCATCGGCTTGAAAGAGTGCATCGATCAGGTGGCGAAATCGATTGGCTGGGAGACGCGAGACGAAGATAGGGAGCAGAATCGGTCGAGCATTCGCCGCGGTAAGGGCTTGGCTTGCATGATCAAGGCGACCATCACGCCGTCGATTTCCTGCGCGGTGGTCAAGCTCAATGAGGATGCCAGCCTATCTATTTATAGCGGCACGGTGGAGATGGGGCAGGGGTCGGAGACCGTGCTGGCGCAGATCGCCGGCAAGGAGTTGGGGATTCCAATGCCGACCATTCAAGTGTTGGGCGTCGACACCGATGTGGTGCCCTATGATCTGACCACCTCGTCGAGCCGTTCGACTTTTCACATGGGCAAGGCGGTGCAGCTGGCGGCGCAGCATATCAAGCGCCAGCTCAAAGAGATCGTCGCCAGCGAATACGGCGTGCCCGAAGACAAGATCGATTTCGCCGACGGCAAGATTCGCTTGCCGGAGAGCCAGCTCGATTATTCTGAAGTAATGTTCAAACGCTTCGGCATGCAGGGCGGGACGTTGGTCGGCGAAGGGCAAGTGAAAACTTCCACCAAGGACGAGTTCGGCGAGAAGAGCACCTCGGCGTTTTGGTTTCTCGCCGCCGGCGCCGCCGAAGTGGAAGTCGACCTGGACACCGGCAAATTCAAATTGCTCAAATACGCCAGCGCCGTCGATGTCGGCAAGGCGCTCAATCCGCTCGGTTGCCAACAGCAGCTGGCCGGCGCGGCGATCACCGGCATGGGCCAGGCGATGTTTGAAGAGATCGCCTACGACAACGGCCAACTGATCAATCCGAATCTAGTCGACTACGTCTTGCCCGCGCTCGGCGACATGCCGGCGGTGATCGATTCCATCGCCGTCGAATTTCCCGACCGCAACGGTCCGTTCGGCGCCAAAGGCATTGGCGAGAGCGCGCTCATCCCGGTCGCGCCGGCCATCGCCAACGCGATCTACGACGCCGTCGGTGTGCGGATTAAAGATTTGCCGATTAAGGCGGAGAAGATTTTTGTGGCATTGGCAGATTTGGATCGACAATAGTCATTCGCCAACGAGGAATAGCTCATGAACGCAATTCGCAGCAGTAGATTTTCAGTGGTTCATCTGATCGCCATGTTGGCGGCGTTGGCGATGTTCAACGGCTGCCTGACCGCTTACCTCGAGGAGGACCTGAAACGGCAGCAGGCACAGATGAAGGAGCAGGATGCCGAGATGGCGCGCCAGCGCAAAGAATTGGAAGCGATCGCCGCCGGTAAGCAGCTGCAGGACAAGAGCCAGCAGGATTGCAACCGCGCCTTCCGCGATTACTTCGACAAGGCGCAGCTGTCGACCAACCGTGACGAACAGATTTCGCTGTACCGCCAGGGGTTACAGATTTGTCCCGATGACGATGTGGCGCATTACGAACTCGGCCGCGCTTTGGTCGACGCCGGCCGGCGCGGCGACGCGGAAAAAGAATTCGAAGCGGCGCTCAAGATCAATCCCGGTTTCGCCGAAGCGCGCCGGCAGTTGGATAGTCTGCGCGGCAGCCGCTGAAATCTCCACCCAACTGCGACCGTCCATGACTAAATCTCTAGCTGTGACTCTACTGGCGGTTGTTCTGGCGAGAGCTTTTCCGGCCAACGCAATCGATGACAAAAAACTCGTCGATCTGACCTACGAGTTTAGCGCCGAGACCCAGCATTGGCCGACCGCGAAACCGTTTCACTTTGAAAAGGTCGCCGAAGGTAAGACAGCCGCTGGCTTCTGGTATTCCTCCTACAACTACGGCGGCTCGGAGCATGTCGGTACGCATCTGGACGCGCCGTTTCATTTCGCCGAAGGCAAATGGACCGCCGAGCAAATCCCGCTCGGCCAATTGATCGGTGCCGGCGCGGTCATCGATGTCAGCCGCCAGGCTGACAAGGACGCCGATTACAGTTTGCAGCTGAGCGACATTCGCGCTTGGGAAAAAGTTCATGGTCGGATTCCCAATGACGCCATTGTGCTGATTCGTTCCGGCTGGGGAAAATATTGGCGCGATCGCAAGCGTTACTTCGGCACTGACGTTGCGGACGATACCGACAACCTGCATTTTCCCGGACTGGCTCAAGAGGCGGCGGAATTCTTGGTCAAGCAGCGGCGCGTCAAAGCGGTTGGTATCGACACGCCGAGCATCGATCATGGGCCATCGAAGCAGTTTCCTACCCATCAAATACTTGCCGGCGCTAACCTGGCGATTTTCGAAAACGTCGCCAACCTGGATCGCCTGCCAGCGAAGCGGGCGACGATTTACGCCATTCCCATGAAGATCAAAGGCGGCAGCGGCGCGCCGCTGCGGATCTTTGCCATCCTGCCTTGATGGCCAGCGATCTTGGTTCACGCTAGTGATGTTGAGGCGATCGATGACGATGAAGCGGTATTTGCCGATGCTTTGGTCGATGGCGGTCTTGGTCGTGCAGGGGTTACTGTACGCGAACGCTCTACCAGCCCAGGAAACCAATCTTAAGCCGCTCAAGTTGGGCGGCGGCAGTTTCGTCACCACCATTGCTCAGGCCAATGGGATTTTTTCCAAGTATGGCTTGCGTGTCGAGATACCGCGTTCGGCAACCGGTGGTTCGGAAGAGGTGCGGCGCTGGCTCGCCACCGGTGAGATCGACCTCGCCGACTACGGCGTCGACAACGCCATCGCGATGGTCGAGAACGCCGGGGTCGATGTGATCGTGGTTGCCGGGACGGACTCCACCCCGACCGAGCTGATGGCCCAGCCGGAGATCAAGACGCTCGCCGATCTGCGCGGCAAGACCGTGCTGGTCGACGCGCCCAATACCCAAAACGCTTTGGCCTTGAAAAAAATTCTCACCTCGGTTGGACTCAACGCCGGCTTTGACTACGTCATGCAAGAAGCCGGCGGCACCGGCGCGCGGGTCGCCGCTATGCTCTAGCAAAAAGATTTCGCCGCGACCATGGCATCGGGCCAGACCGCGGTGCAGGCGCGCCAGGGCGGTCTGGTGAGTCTGGCGACCACGGCGATTATTTTCGGTCCAACGCTGCGCTACGGTGTATTCACGCGCCGCCAATGGGCGCGGCAGAACAGCGATCTGTTGGTCCACTTTCTCGCGGCGCAGATCGAAGCGCTACGTTGGATCATGAATCCGCTCAACAAAAACCAAGTGATCGACATCATCGCCAAGCAAACCAAGCTGCCGCGCCAGTTGGCGGGACAAATCTATGACCAAGACACGAGCGCCAACGGCCTGGCCAAAGACGCCGCCATCGATGTCGAGCGCTTGAGCAACGTCCTCAAGTTCCGCGCCGAGGTGGAAGGCAGCTGGGGCGGCAAGGCTCCGGCGCCAGACCGTTACTACGATGCGAGCTATCACGCCAAGGCTTTGGCGCTGGTGAATGGGAACGACGCGAAATGATTTGTGTCGTTAGAAGATTCGGAATGTCTCCCGCAAAGGCGCAAAGGCGCTAAGGGACGGGCTTCGCCCGTCATTGGGAAAGGGAAGATTTCTCCCTTCGGTCGAAATGACAAGTCTTCCGAACTTTGCGCCTTCGCGCCTTTGCGGGAGAAAATCCGACTCCGATAATCTGTTCGCCACTGCGCGCCAAGCGGCGGCGGTCTCGCATTGACAGGGCGCGATTGGATCGGCTACGGTCGGCGCCGTGGAGGAAATCGATTATGGCGGAACATTCTAACTCAACCTTCGCGGGCCATGCGGATTTACCGGGCGTGCGCTTATGGTACAGCGATAGCGGCGGCAGCGGCGTGCCATTAATCTTGCTGCACGCCAACACCGGCAATGCCGACGGCTGGCAGTACAACATTCCCGGCTTCGCCGCGGCGGGCTACCGGGCCATCGCTTTTGACCGGCGCGGGTTTGGCCGCAGCATGGCGAATCCGCAAACCGGGCCGCAGCCCGGCACCATCGCCGACGATCTGCATGAGCTGGTGGAACATTTGAAACTCGAGCGCTTTCATCTGGTTGGCGTCGCCGGCGGCGGCTTCGCGGCCTACGATTACGTGCTCTGGCATCCCGAGCGGCTGCGCAGCTTGGTGGTCGCCGCCAGCGGCGGCGCGATTGTCGATGAGGAGTTGGCGAAGATTCGCGAGCGCACGGCGCTGCCCAATTTTCGCAGCTGGCCGCCGGAATTTCGCGAAGTCAGTATGGGTTACATGGCGACTAATCCGGAAGGTCTCAAACTCTGGTTGGCGATCCACGATAATTCCATGCAGCAGGGCATGGCGGCTCAGCCGCAGCGCCAGACGATTACCTTCGCCAAGCTGGCGACCATCCGCGTGCCGACATTGCTGATGCCCGGCGACCAAGACTTGCAAGCACCGCCCTGGGTGATGCGCTGGCAGCTGGCGCATATCAAACACGCCAAGTTTGTCGTGCTGCCCGAAGCGTCGCACTCGATCAATTGGGAGCAGCCGGAAACTTTCAACCGCGAGGTGCTGGCGTTTGTTGGTGGCTATTAGCGCATCACGCTCCGCGCCGGACGAAGTTTCACCGGCAAGAACTTATGGAGGGATCGGCATGACTCATGGAGCAGTGGTCAGATTTGCCGCGGCTGCGGCGCTGCTTTTTTTCGTAGCGCTTTGTACTGCAAGCGGCTTTGCTCAAGCGCCATTTTACCAGGGGAAAACCATCACGGTGGTCGCCGGCACCGCGCCGGGAGGCATCGGCGACAACCGGGTCAAATCGCTGGCGCCGTATCTGCGCAAATATATCCCCGGCAATCCTACTATCGTCGTCGAGTACATGGACGGCGGCGGCGGGCGCCAAGTCGGCAATCACATGGCGCGCAACGCCCGTCCCGACGGCCTCACCATCGGCGCCTTCAGCAGCAGCGTGATTTCGATGAACATTCTGCGCGAGAGCGGCGTGATGTACGACGTTGACAAGTTTCTTTACTTGGGCTCGCCGGAAAGCACCAGCCACCTGGTGTTTTACACCAGAAAGGATGCCGGTCTGGGCAATTTGGAAAAACTCCGCGCCGCAGTAGGCGTCCGAGTCGGCGCCCGGCCGGTGGGCCATAGCGCCTATACCGCGGCGCGTTTGTTCGCCTACTATCTTGGTTTGAAAGATCCCCGCTTCATCCCCGGCTACGCGGCGCCGGAACTCGATGTCGCTCTGCTGCGCGGCGAGGTCGATGCCAGAGCCAACACCTCGGCGTCGGTGTGGCAGCGCAATCCCGACTGGCTGGAAAAAGGCTTGATGGACTTTCACGCCGCCTTGGAAGTCCCCAAGGGCGTCAAGCCGCCGCGCTTCGCGCATATTCCAGAGATCGAGAGCTTCGCCAAATCTGACAAGGAGATCAGGCTGCTCACCATGTCGCGAACTTTTCGCATCACCGGATCGCCCTACGTGATGCCGCCGGGAACGCCGAAAGAGCGCGTCGAGACTGTACAAGACGCGATGCGCAAAGCGCTCAAAGATCCCGACTTCCTCCGCGAATACCGCAAGGTCGTCGGCGAAGACGCCGATCCACTGATGCCCGAAGAACTAGCCAAAGCGATCCGCGACACCCCGCGCGACGCCGAATTGATCGAGATCTATAAAACGCTGTCGGGCCCGGCGGCGCTGCCGGCGCGGTAGGTGCAACCCAAAGCAAATATATATTGACGTCCCATTAGAATGTTGCGATCTGCACGAAGACTAATTTGTCTTGCTAAGCGGTATCGGCCATTGAAGGAGGAAGCTCTATGCGTTCGACTTTATGTCGGTCTTCGCGGTTCCTTCATTTTTTGCTTCTCGCGCTGGGCTTTCCGGCTATTACGATTGCCCAGCCCTTGCCGCGCTCGGTGACGGTGGCGTCAAATCCACCGGGCACGGTGTTCTACGCGCTGGCGAGCGGGTTGGCCAAAGTCGCCGGCGACGGCGCGCCGTTTTCGATGGTGGTGCAGCCCTATTCGGGCACCAGCACGTTCTTACCGTTGCTCGATAGCGGCGAGATCGATTTTGGCATTAACAACGCGGTCGATATGGCGCTGTCCTACCAGGGGCCGGAGCGGTTGAAGATCGGCGGGCGCAATCCGTTTCAGCATACGCCCAATGTTCGTTTAGTCATGCGCGGGGCGATTTTGATGACCGCGCTGCTGGTGCGCAAGGATGCGCCGATGAAGAGCGTGCTCGACATCCGCGGTAAACGCTTGACCGGCGAGTATCCGGCGCAGCTGGCCAATTGGTACAACATCTTCGGCTTTCTCGCCGGCGCCGGGATAAGTTTCGCCGACGTCAAGATCGTGCCGGTGCCGGGTGCCAACGAAGGCGTCGACGCGCTGATTCAGGGACGCGCCGATGTCGCGCTCCACGCGGTGGACTCGGCCAAGGTCAAAGAAGCCGACGCGGCGGTCGGCGTGCGCCATATCTCGCTCGACTGTTCGGTCCAGGGCGAGAAACGGCTGCGCGCCGCGGTGCCCGGCTACTATCCGCACTGGATCAAACGCGGCCAGGCGGCGGCCATCGCCGAGGACACCTGCGTCAACGCCTACGATATTTATCTGACGACCAACAAGAGTTTGCCCGACCGCGTTGTCGCCATGGTGCTGAAAAATATTTGGGATAACACCGATAAGCTCCTGCCGCTCCATCCGAGCTTCAAGGATTGGACGCGCCAGCGGGCGGTGGATGCCGACGTGACCATGCCGTACCATCCGGCGGCGGTGCAGTTCTTCAAGGAGCGCAATGTTTGGCCGGCGGCGATGGACGACGCGCAGCGCAGACTGTTGGCGCTTAATCCGTAGTAGGGGGTTGAGCTCGGCAGGAAGACGATGCAACCACGAAAAACACGAAAGACACGAAAATCGGAGGATGCCTCCGAATGTCTTGTTGTGTGCCTTCTGCGAAAAGAGTCGCTCTGGGAATGTCTACGTGAAGAATTGTCGTGTGTAGTCCGTCATACCGGCGCAGGCCGGTATCCAGGTTGGGCGGGGTGGACGAAGATGGATGCCGGCCTGCGCCGGCATGACGAGTCAAAGAGACAACCCGACTTTCATTGTCCGCAGACGAGCGTAAGCTCATGAACACTTCGTGGTTAAATCTTTTTTGACCGATTGGCTCGGCTGCGCTCGGCGCCGAGCAATGATGTAGCGGAGGACGCCGATGATTCATGCAAGTCGCGTTATGGTTGGGCTAGTTGCGTCTTTGTGTTTCGCAACGGCATTGGCGGCGCAGACCGCGCCGCGCTTTGCTGGACATGTGGAGCTGCCGGGTCTTCGGCTATGGTACAGCGACAGCGGGGGCAGTGGTGTGCCGCTGGTGTTGCTCCACGCCAACACCGGCAATGCCGACAGCTGGCAGTACAACGTTCCGGGCTTCGTCGATGCGGGTTATCGGGTTATCACATTTGACCGGCGCGGCTGGGGACGCAGCATGGCGAACCCCGACAGCGGCGCGCAGCCCGGCACCATCGCCGACGATCTCCATGGCCTGGTGGAATATTTGAAACTCGATCGCTTCCATCTGGTCGGCGTCGCCGGCGGCGGCTTCGCCGCCTACGATTACGTGCTTTGGCATCCCGAGCGGCTGCGCAGTTTAGTGATCGCCGCTAGCGGCGGCGCCATCGTCGACGAGGAAATGCGCAAGCTCCGCGACCAGACCGCGCTACCGGGATTTTCCAAGTGGCCGCCGGAGTTTCGCGAAGTGAGCATGGGCTACATGGCGACCAACCCGGAGGGTTTGAAACGCTGGCTCGAGATTCACCACAACTCGCGTCAGCCGGGCGCGCCGGTGCAGCTCGAGCGCACCAAGATCACCTACGGAAAACTCGCGACCATTCGCGTGCCGACGCTGCTCATGCCCGGCGACCAAGATCTGCAAACGCCGCCTTGGGTCATGCGCCGTCAGCTCGCTCATATCCCCGGCGCCAAGTTTGTCGTCCTGCCTGAAGCCGCCCACTCGATCAATTGGGAGCAGCCGGAGGGGTTCAATCGCCATGTGCTGGAGTTTATTCGCGGGCACTAGTGGCAGGCGGGCAGAGGCTTTCTCCGACTTTCTTGATAGCGTTGAAATTTCCAGTGTAACATCGATGCACCGGTCCTGGCTTCTCCATTTGATCCATCGCGAAGCTTATTGTACAGTCAGATGTACATATAGGAGTTAGTTATGAAGCAGCTATCGTTGACTGAAGCGCGAGCTCAACTCAGCACACTGGTTGCGGAAGTCGACAAGGGGCAGGGGCCCATTGCGATTGCCCAGCGATCCAAGGTCAGGGCGGTTCTCGTCGATCCAGACTGGCACGGCCGAGTAGTAGAAGAACTCGCCCACTATCGAAAACTCGTAAAGCCACCTCCGTTAAAGCTCCAGGGCAGTATGACTTTGGCTGGAGATTTGGACGAAGCGTTGGCCGAGATCAAGAAGGAACGCGAACGCTCTTTTGATCGGCTCATCACCGGGCTAAAGTGATTTACGTCACCGATACTCACCCGCTAGTCTTCTGGTCGTCGAATCGCAGGGCGCGACTAGGAAAACGAGCCCGCCGTATCTTTCAAGAGACCGAGCAGGGCAAGCATTCGATCATCGTCCCAATTACGGTCCTGGAAGAAATGAACAGGTTGGTAGAACGGAACGTGATTCATCTGGATGTATCGTTTCGTCGCTGGGCCGAGGAACTCGAACGTTCGCCAAACTATCAAGTCCAGTCATTCACGTTGGAAGTTTTAGTTGAGTTGGTAGCGCTGGCCGCGATCCGTGACCCGGCAGACCGAGCCATCGTAGCGACAGCCCGGCATCTACGCTCCCCCCTGATCACGGCGGATGAAATCATTCAAAATGGAAATTGGGTTGATACGGTTTGGGACTGACTGCGCGTCGCGGCTAGCAGTCTAGCCTCGTGAGACTACTTTGGTGGCGTCTGGAACCGCTGTCTCGAGTGGCTGCCGGAGTTTTGCGAAAGTGGACTGTCTAGCGACCAACCCGGAGGGTTTGAAACGCTGGCTCGAAATTCACCACAATTCGCGCCAGCCGGGCGCGCCGGTGCAGCTCGAGCGCACCAAGATCACCTACGAAAAACTCGCGACCATTCGCGTGCTGACGCTGTTGATGCCCGGCGACCAGGATTTGCAAACCCCGCCTTGGGTTATGCGCCGCCAACTGGCCCATATCCCCGGCGCGAAGTTCGTCATCCTGCCCGAAGCGGCGCACTCGATCAATTGGGAACAACCGGCGGCGTTCAATCGCCAAGTGTTGGAGTTTATCCGTGGGCACTAAGTTGAATCTCCCGCAGCTTGCTGCGGGCACAGTTAAATGGGGTTTCCAAAGGGGGCGAGCATCCCCTTTGGTCGTCTGCGGGGTCCATTCCCCGCAGACGAAATTTCTGATTGAACGCCGCGGTAGACGATTCCAGCTGTAGACTCGAACCGCGGGTTATTCGCCCGCCGGTTCCAATCCGCCTTTAATCCACACCGGTCGGGTGACGGCGCGGCTGAGGTAGCGTGTTAGCGCGAGTGCCGGCTCGGGGTCGGCGTTGGTGAGCGGCACCGCCGCGTCGTAGACGATGTAGACCTGCACCGCGGCGGGCACCGGTCCAGCGAGGGCGACGCCTTTGGCGCGCGGAATTTCGCTGACGTTGTACAAGCCGATGTCGATGTCACCGCTGCCGATCAACTCTTGGCCGTTATTTGTCAGCCGCAGTTTTGGTTTGACCGTTTCGGCGATGCCAAGATTGGCCAGGACTTTGAGCGCATTGGGTCCGCTGAGACCGCCGGTGGCCGAGTCGCTGAGGGTCAGCGAGCGCGCCTCGGTGAGCGCTTTGCGGGTCGACTCCACGCTGGAAAGATCGAGACCCACGCCTTCGCGCACCGCCAGGCCAATGCCGACCCGCACTAGCGGCCGGCGCGTGCCGGCGCGCCACGATGCATCGCGCGCGGCGGCGGCCTCGGTGGCCATGATCACCAGGTCAAATATTTCGCCCGCCTTGAGCCGATCGTTGACCGGGCCGGGGGAACCAAAGGTAAAGCCCACCTGATGGCCGGTTTCTTTAGTGAAAGCCGCGGCGAGTTCCCGCGCGGGAATGTTGACTGCGTTGTAGGCGAGCACTTTGATCTCCGCCGCGCTGGCGTGAGCCGTGGTGAGAAGAGCTGCGGTCAACAAGATAATGCGAATGGAGTTAGCCATGGGGATTTTCTCCTGAGTGGTTAACGCTATTGTGAACATTAAAATATCTCGGATTCGGATATTGCTCTCGCAAAGGCGCTAAGGACGCCAAGTTCGGAAAGAAAGGATCGATCCAAAATCGTTGTTCAGAATTCTTCTTCCGACCTTTGCGAGCTTTGCGCCTTTGCGAGAGATACTCCGAGTCCTAACTATCGCCAACTATTTCCTGACATACTTGGTGATGCCGCGCAGTTGCGCTTCGGCGCTGAAGACATTGCCGGCGGCGTCGATGGCGATGCCTTCGCCCATGGCGCCGTCGAGGGAAGTGGCCGACGCGTGGGGTGGGATGAACACCGTCACTTTGCCGTCTTTGAGACTGCCGATGCGGATGCCGCGCTGCCAGCCCGGATGAACCTTGTCCGTCGACTCCGAGTCGGCGGTGTAAATGACATCGTTCTTGTCGATGGCCAGGCCGCTGCTCCGGCCGAAGTCGGTGTACTCGGTGATGAATTTCCCATCTTTGGTGAGAATCTGAATGCGATGGTTGTGGCGGTCGGCGACGATCAGCCGGCCCTGGGAGTCGAACTCGATGCCGTGCGGCGTGCGAAACTCTCCCGGACCGGTGCCGGTCTTACCGATGGTGCGAAGAAACTTGCCGTTCTTGTCAAACACCGAGATGCGCCCAACTAGATTGGCATCGGCGACGTTGGTATGGCTCTCGGCGACGTAGATATCGCCATTGCCCGGATCGGTGACGACGTCGTTGGGATCGGTCAAGGCTTCGGGAGGATTGCCGCGCACGCCGGGTTTGCCGAGGGTCATCAACACCTTGCCTTCGGGGCTGAACTTGACCACCACGCTGCCTTTGTTTCCTTCGCCAGGAAACTTGCCGAGCTCGTCGGGGCTCGCGGTGCGCGCGTCTGTGACCCAGACATTGCCGTCGCGGTCGACATGGATGCCATGGGGCCAAACGAACATGCCGGCGCCAAAGCTTCTGACCTCTTTGCCGGATTCATCGAAGAGATGGACCGGGTTCACTTTGCTGCCGAGACAGCCAGGATTGATTCCCGCCGAGCAGCGGTCGGTGGCCCATACCGACTTGCCGTCACGATCGATGGCGACGCCGTTGGAGCCGCCCTAAGGGCGCGCTTCGACATTGAGCTGCGCCCAGTCGCGGATCACGCTGTAAGGATTGGCGCCCGTGTTGACCGGCGCGACTTTGTCGGTCTCCGGCGTGCCGCCGCGCTGCTGGGCGTGGACTGGGCTTGCCGCAATCCCCAAAACTATCAGCGCAATGAACGCGGATCGCGTAAAAATTGCAGTGGTCATCGGCCCGCTCCTCAGCCTCGCGCGAGTCGTCAGCGACTCGACGCGTGTTTCATTCCCGGCAATCTTCAACGGATTTGAAAGATCTCTTTCCAGATCTTTTGGTATCTCGGCATCTCTTTGAGATCGTCGATGCCGAGCATGTAGGTGGTGGTCGGGCGGACTTTTTCCAGCGGCTCGACGTTGGGATGGGCCGGGGTCTCGCCGGCTTGGGCCCAGACTTTCTGGCCTTCTTCGCTGAGCGCCCAACGGGCCCAGAGCAAAGCGCCGAGGGGGCGCGGCGCGTCTTTGATGATCGATACGGCGCCGCCCACTTCGCCGACGCCTTCGCTCATCAGCGGCAGGATCGGCGCGCCTTTTTTCACCCGCGGCGGGAAGTGATGCGAGTAGCAGGTGAAACAGACGGCGCGCTGGCCGGCGACCAGAAACTCGGCGAGATCGGAGTGGCCGCGGTGAAACTCCACTTGGTTGGCGGCGATCTTCTTGAACAGCTCGATGGCCTTGTCATCGTTTTTGTATTTACGTTTGGCGAAGCCGATGAGCAGTTGATGATCGCGGTCTTCGCCCATGATGTTTTTCGCCCACTTGGGGTTGGTCAGGTCTTCGAAGCTGGTGGGCTCCTCGCCTTTCTTCACCAGATTGGTGTTCCAACCGATGATGTAATACTGGGTGTCGGTGGCGACCCAGGTGTCGCTCTTCAACTGGGCGGGGTAGGCCGCTGCCTCGGGCACGCTCAACGGCGCAAGCAGTTTTTGCTCGACGGCTTGGGCGATGTAAACCAGCGAGCCGCTGTAGACGTCGGCGAGCATGCGGCCGCCGCGCGCTTCGGCGATGATGCGCGCGATCAGTTGATTGGGCGTGCCGTCGATATGGTTGACCGTGACGCCGGCAAACCGCTTCATGAAAGCCGGCAGGATTACTTCGATGGAGCGGTTCGACAACGAGGCGTAAACCGTAACCTTGCCGCCTTCTTTCTTGACCCGTTCGGCGAGTTGGTCGAGGGATTCGGCCGGTGCTGCCGCGCTGGCGGCCCAGACCGGCGCGCGCGCCAACAGCGCGGCGAAAATAATCATGGCAACGCTTAGTCCTAACCATTTAGCGATCGTGCTTGGTCGAGTCATGACAATGTCCTCCAGATTTACGAGTGAAGTTTATCCGCGCGCGTCGTCGATTCTGCAAAACCATCCGGTCACGCGATGGCCATGCCATAGCACCGATTGGCTTTCTTGGGAAGTAATTCGTTGGCAGTCCAACTTATCTGGCGCCCGGCAGCAGCGAGAAATCGATAAACTTCTGCGGGTCGACATCGGCGGGAATCGGTCGTTCTTGGCGCAAGAGATCCAAGTAGCCGCGCGCGACTTTGAGCGGCAGGCGGCCGTCTTTGTTGAGCATGCTCAACAATGTCTCGTAGGTGCCGTTGGATTCGGTCGGCGTGATCTTGAATTTGTCGGCGATCATTTTTGCCGTGTCGCCGCGGTTAGCGCGAATCCAGGCGATGGCGTCCACTACCGCTGCGATGGTTTTCTGTACGCGCTCGCGGTTGTTGGTCACTTCGGCGCGGGTGGTCATCAGGCCGGAGGTTGGGATGTCGAGCAGGTCGCCGATCATCTGGAATTTCTTGAAACCTTTGGTCACCGCTTTGTCGTCGTAGGGTGAGGTTAATACGGCGCCGGCGACCTGTTCGCTGGCCAGGGCGGCGAAGCTGCCGGCGGTGCCGCCGGTCAAGATGTAGCCCACTTCCTTTTCGTTCAGTTCATATTTTTTGAACCAAGCGGTCATCAGTTGATGGCCGGTGGTGCGCAGGCCGGATACGCCGATCTTTTTGCCGAGCAGGTCCTGCGGCCGGTTGATTTCCTGCTTGGTCACCAGCATCCACGGCGTGATCTGATAAAAATTCAACACCACCACCAGTGGCAAGCCGGCCACCGCCGCGGAAATACCCGTCGACAGCGACGGGAAAAAATTGATGTTGCCGTTGATCAGCGCCTGGGGTTGGATCGAGGTGTTCATCTGAATGAACTCGGCTTCGAGGCCGGCGCGTTTGAGAAAGCCTTTTTCCTGAGCGACGTAAAGCGGCATGTAGGAGAGCGCCAGCGACGGCAGACCGACGCGGATTTTTTGCAGCGCCTCGGCGCCATGGCCGGCGCGTGGTGACCAACAGCTCATCGATAGCGCTATCGTGATGGCTAGCAGTGGACGTTTCATGGGTTGGCTCCCTGGCGATAAATTGGACGATGAGCGCGGCGGCTACTTCGCAGCCGGCAGCATGGAAAAATCCAAAAACTTCTGCGGGTCAACATCGGCGGGGATCGGCCGTTCCCGGCGCAGACTATCGAGATAGCCATGCACGACTTTGAGCGGCAGACGGCCATCTTTGTTGAGCATGCCGAGTAACGTGTCGTAGGCGCCGGCCGCTTCGGCGGCGGTGATCTTGAACTTCTCGGCGAGCATGGTGCTGGTGTCGGGCCGGTTGGCGCGGATCCAGGCGATGGCGTCGAACACCGCCGCGATGGTTTTCTGCACGCGGTCGCGATTGTTGGTTATCTCCGCGCGGGTGGTGACCAGACCGGCGGTGGGGATGTCGAGGAGATCGCCGATCATCTGGAACTTCTTGAATCCCCGGCTTACCGCCTTGTCATCATAGGGCGAGACCAGGACGGCGCCGGCGACCTGCTCGGTGGCCAGGGTGGCGAAGCTCCCGCCCGTGCCGCCGGTAAGGATGTAGGTCACGTCTTTTTCGTTCAGTTCATATTTCTTGAACCACGCGCTCATCAGCTGGTGCGGTGTGGTGCGCAAACCAGAGACCGCGATCTTCTTCCCGAGTATGTCCTGCGGCTTGTTGATGTCTTTTTGCGTCACCAGGGTCCACGGCGTGAAGCCATAAAAATTCATCACCACCACCAGCGGCATGCCGGCGACCGCCGCTGGGATGCCGGCTGAAAGGCCGGGGAGAAAATTGATGTTGCCGTTGATCAACGCTTGGGGCTGGATCGAGGTGTTCATCTGAATGAACTCAGCTTCGAGACCGGCCCGTTTGAGAAAGCCTTTGTCCTGGGCGACGTAGAGCGGCATATAGGAGAGCGCCAGCGAAGGTACGCCGACCCGGAGCTTTTGCAGCGCCTCGGCGCCATAACTTAGCCGCGCTAACGGGCCGATGATTGTTAGCAGGATCATGATCGTTGGCAATTGGCGTTTCATGGTTGGGCTCCTTGGAAATCGTCGACTGGGAGGTTTTTACCGCAAAGGACGCAGTGAACGCAAAGGGCGCGGCATGCCTTCTTCCCATGTTGACAGGCGGGAACGCGGCTTTTACAGTGGGCGGCGTTGCACCGAGGTTAATATTGTCATGTTAGCTAAGACTCTACTTGCGCTACTATTTACACTTTCGAGCAACGTCGCCGGCTTCGCCGCCGATGCGCGGCCGGCGTGGCGCGTCGAGTGGGACAAGACCATCGCCGCGGCGGAGAAGGAAGGGGCGCTGAGCCTTTACGTTTTCGAAGCCGGGCCGCTCACCGAAGAAACCGTGCAAGCTTTCGAGCGGGCGTATCCGAAAATCAAAGTCAGCCAGCTGCGTGGCCGCGGCAACGATCTCGGCCCGCGCATCGTCGCCGAACGACGCGCTGGCAAATATCTGGTCGATCTGTTCGCCGGCGGCAAAGGGACCGCCTTGGGCACGCTTTACGTCGGCAAACTGCTCGACCCGATCAAACCGCTGTTGCTGCTGCCGGAAGTGTTGGACGAATCCAAGTGGTATCGCCGCGAGCTCAAGTACGTCGATCCCGAGAATAAATATATTTTTGTCTACATCGGCAACGCCGGCGGCGTCGAGATCAATTACAACTCGACCTTGGTCAATTCCAAGGATTTCACTTCTTACTGGGACCTGACCCAGCCCAAGTGGAAAGGCAAAATCGCCGCCACCGATCCGCGTTCCCGCGGCATGGACAATCCGGTGCTGTTTTTTTACTACCACGCCAAACTCGGCCCGGAGTTCATCCGCAAGCTCTACGGCGACATGGAGGTCACCATCGCGCGCGACTATCGCCAGCCGGTGGATTGGCTGGCGTCGGGGCGTTACGCGCTGTGCATCCCCTGCGTGTCCGACGAAATGGACAAGGCGATGGACCAAAAGTTGCCGGTGGGACAAATTCTCCGGCTGAAAGAAGGCGGCACGCTGAGCTCTTCCGGCGGCACGCTGACGCTACTGCAAAACGCGCCGCACCCCAATGCGGCAAAGGTGTTCGTCAATTGGCTGTTGTCGCGGGAAGGCCAGACCATCGTGCAGAAAGGCCGCAAGGGGCGCGCGCGCACGGCGTCCAATTCGCTGCGCATCGATATTCCAAAGACCGATCTGCCGGATGAGGTACAGCGGCGCGATGGGGTCGATTATTTTGATGCCGACGACGACAACTTCGCCGACCGCCGGCCGGCGGATAAGTTGTTTAATGAGATCTTCGGCAAGAAGGACAAGTAGAGGGAAGCGGATTCACCACCGAGGACCTAGCGCGGCGGAGCCGCAACTGAATTTCGGAATCTCTCTCGCAAAGGCGCTAAGCTCGCAAAGGTCGGAGAATCGGAATCACAATCACGGTTTATGATTTTAACCATCTTCTTCCGAACTTGGCGTCTTTGCGCCTTGGCGAGAGGAATATCCGATTCCGGGTTGGTTCGGGTGTTCTAACATTTGCGCAAGCGGCGCAAATTGTCGGCTATATTAGTACAGAGATCACAGAGGGGAAGAATCGGAGTATCTCCCGCAAAGACGCAAAGTTCGGAAGAAGAGATTGGCCGCAAAGAACGCAAAGGACACAAAAGGGACTGGGATCGTAGGGGCGGGTTTTAAACCCGCCCGGGTTTGGGAGCATGACATGATGAAGTGTGCTGAGCGAGGCTTGGTAGTTTTGATTTTCACCCTGTTGATTCTTCCCGGGCCGGCGGCGGCGCAGGACCGGCCGCTGAAGAAAATTTACTGGGGCGTGTCGACGTTGTCGCCGACACTGTGGATCCCCTGGATCGCCAAGGAGGCGAAGATTTTTGAGAGGAACGGCCTCGATGTCGAGGCGGTTTTGCTCAATGGCTCGGGGCGGACTTCTCAGGCGATGCTGTCGGGCAGTTTGTTCGCTGCATCAGTGGCGCTGCCGCAAGTGATGTTGGCGGTGCTCAACGGCGCCGACTTGGCCAACGTCGCTCACGGCATCGGCGTGCAGGCGAGCCGGCTGATGGTGCGGCCGGAGATTCGCCGGGTGGAAGATCTCAAAGGTAAGAAGATCGGCATCTCCAGTTTGGGTTCGGCGGGCGATTTACTCTTCGGTTACGTGCTTAGGAAGTACGGCATCGACACCACCCGCGATCTCTACTGGCTCGCCGTCGGCAACACGGGGGAACGCTTGCAAGCGCTCTACAACGGTTCGGTGGATGCCGCCGATCTTTCCTATCCCGCCGATGTTCAGGCGGAGCGCAAAGGCTTTCGCCCTTTGCTCGACGCCAAAAAGGAGATCGTCTACCCGACCGCGTCGGTGGTGACCCGGCGCCGGACGATCAAGGAAGACCGCGACACGGTGATGCGCTTCGTGCGCTCCTTTGTCGAGGGCATCGCCTACCTCAAGCAAAACAAGGAAGCGAGCAAACAGGTGCTCGCCAAATACCTACGCTCCAATGACGCCGAGTACCTCGAAGGGTCATACCAGAATTTTCGCGATGATTTTATCGCCGCGCCTTATCCGATCACCAAGGGGCTCGATGCGATCTACGAGATCGTCGCCCACCGCCGCGCCGATATCCGCGGCCACAAACCCGAAGAGTTCGTCGACACCAGCTTCGTCGCGGAGTTGGAAAAGAGCGGCTTCATCAAGAAGCTGTACGAGGGGAAGTGAGAATTACCCTTCACCACGAAGACGCGAACGGCACGAAGGTCGGATAAGATTTTCACCACAGAGGACACAGAGATCACAGAGGAAAGAATTGGGTTCGGAATACTAACCGCAGAGAACGCAAAGGACTCAAAGGTCGGAATCGGAAGAAGAATTTAACCACAAAGAGCACAAAGGTCACAAAAGGGAAGATTCGGATTCGGTCGATTAACCGCAAAAAGCTCAAAGGCCGCAAAAGGCATGCATCCGATTTTTCTATGTGCCCTTTGTGCTCTTTGTGGTTAATTCCGTTTCCCAACTCACGCGCCTTTGCGGCCGGTTTCTTTTAGTAGCTTGTCCCACCGTTCCAGTTCTTTTTCGTATTTATCCAGGGTGTATTCGCGTTCGGGGCGCCATTTTTTGAAGCCGTAATTTTTCCCGGCGTTGCCGTAGTGGAATTTTTCTAAAATTCCTTGGCCTTCGGCGCCGAGTAGGTAGTCGGCGAGCAGCAGGGCGGCGTGGGGGTGGGGCGGTTGGGCGGCGATGGCGACGCCGCCGACGTTGGTTGGTACGACATCCATGGCGACCCATTCCACCGGCGCGCCCTTTTGCTGGGCGACGATCACATGGTTGCGAAAGATCGCTGCGCCGGCGATCAGCTCACCCGACGCGATGAGGTCAAGTAACGCCGGCGGGATGATCGTGTGCAGGGCGATGTCTTGGCCTCTGAGTCGCTTCAAAAATTCCGGGCCGCGGGTCTTCAACATGCCGGCGATGGATTTATTGCTGGTGTCGTCCAGGGTGAGGCCCATTCGCCCCTTGAGCGCGGGATGGAGCAGGCCGTCGTAGTTTTTTGGCACGGCGTCCTTCGGCAATAAGTTCTTGTTGTAGCCGAAACCGATGTAGGACTCGCGCGCGGTGCCCCAGAAATATAACCCGCGCTCGCCTTTGACCTTGGCGTCGTCCGGATAATTGGCGAACGCCGGTGAGTGGTAGGGGCGCAGCAGAAAAGCTTCGCGCTGAAACATCAAATTGGCTTCGGTGGTTTCGATGGTGTCGACGATGGCTTTTCGGGCCTTGCTTTCCTCGACCATGCGGTTGGTGATCTCGCCGCCGTTGGTGCGGTAGGCTTCGATCTTGACGCCGGCATATTTGCTCTCGAAGGCTTTGATCATCGCCTTGTAGGAATCGCCGGCCAGCGACGTGTACCAGGTCGCTTTGCCTTCGGTCTTGGCGCCGGCGTAGAGCACCGCTTCGCGGTCCTTGCCGTTGTAGGTGACCAGCTCGGAGATGGTCATTGCAGCATTGGGCTTACGCGCTTGGGCGCGCAGCTCACCGGGCAACAGGACGGACAGGACCGATAGGACCAAGAGTAAGAGCGGCATGTTGGACAATCTCCTTGAGGCAGTTTTAGCGCGGCGCTTGCGGACTCTCAAGCCGAGAGCGATCTACTGGGAGCGGCGGCTGATCTCTTTCAATTGCTTTTCCCAGCGCTCCAAGTCCTTTTCGTATTTGTCGGTGGCGATGCCATGGTCGGGGCGCCATTTCTTAAAACCTAGATTTCTTGCCGCGCTGCCGTACTCATATTTGTCCAACACCGCTTGGCCTTCGGGACCGAGCAGATAATCGGCCAGCAGCAGGGCGCCATGGGGATGGGGCGGTTGGACGGCGATGGCGGCGCCGCCGACGTTGGTCGGCACGATGTCCATGGGCAGCCACTCCACCGGTGCGCCTTTGCTAATCGCGTTCAAAGTGTGGTTGCGAAATATTCCCGGCGACGCCAGCACTTCGCCGGAAGCGATTAATTCCAACAACGCCGGCGGGATGATCGTGTGCAGGGCGATTTCCTGGACCTTCAATTTTTTCACGAACTCTGGTCCTTTGACGCGCAGCATGGCGCCGATCACTTTGTAAGCCGGATCGCTCACCGACACGCCCATGCGGCCCTTGAGCTCGGGATGGAACAGGCCGTCGTAGTTTTTCGGCACGGCGTTTTTCGACAGCAATTTCTTGTTGTAGGCGAAACCGATATAGGACTCCCGAGCGATGCCCCAGAAATATAGACCGCGCTCGCTTTTCTCCTTGGCGTCTTCCGGATAGCTGGCGAAGTGCGGCGAATGATAGGGACGCAGGAGAAAAGCGTCGCGCATGAACATCAAGTTGCCCTCGGTGGTCTCGACGGCGTCGACGATGTAGCGCTTGGCCTTGGACTCCTCCATCATGCGCACGGTCATGTCGGAACCGGAGACCCGGTAAGCCTCGAGCTTGACGCCGGGATACTTGGCATCAAAAGCTTTCGCCATGCCCTTGTAGGAGTCGCCGGAGAGCGAGGTGTACCAGGTGACTTTGCCTTCGGCTTTGGCGCCGGCATAGAGCACCGCTTCACGGTCCTTGCCGTTGTAGGTGACTAGCTCGGAGATCGTCATTGCAGCATTGGGCTTGCGCGCTTGGGCTTGGAGGTGACTGGGGAATAGGACGTATGGGAGGGATAGGACCGATAGGACTAATATTAGGAAATGCATCGCGAAACTCTCCTCTGGTGCGTTTAGCGCTGGCTGATCTCGCGGGCGAGCTTGCCCCACTTGATGCTGTCTTTTTCGTAGTCGTCCACCGAGCGGCCCTGATCTTGATACCATCTTTTGAAGCCATAGTCCGAAGCCGGGTGGCCGTAGTTAAACTTATCGAGCACCTTGGGCGCGTCGTTGAGCAGGAAATCGATCAGCAACAGCGCGCCATGGGGATGGGGCGCGTGGGCCGCCAGCGCCACTGAGCCGGCGTTGGTCGGCACCAACTCCATGGGCACCCAGCCGACGGCCGAACCGCGTTCCGCCGAGACCATGGCGTGGTTGCGAAAGATTTGCGGCGACCCAGCGATTTCGCCGGAGGCGATCAAGTCGGCCAACGCCGCGCTGCTGACGGTGTAGGCTTTGATCTCCTGGGCTTTGAGTTTTTTGACGAACCCTTCGCCTTTGACTTTGACCATGGCACCGATGGCGCGCATGGCCGATTCGTTGAGCGTGATGCTGAGCTTGCCTTTGAGTTCGGGGTGTAACAGGCCGTCGAAATTTTTCGGCACCGCGCCGGCGGCGATTTGCGTCTTGTTGTAGCCGAAGCCGAGATAGGATTCGCGGATTGTCGTCCACTGGCTCCAGCCCTTGTCGGCGTGCTCGATGGCGTCGTCGGGATATTTGCTCAAGTGCGGCGAGAAATAAGGCTGGATTAAATTATTCGCCCGCGCCAGCACTAACGAGTCTTCGGAAGTTTCCAAAGCGTCAGCCGCCGGCCGGCGCGCTTTGGCTTCCTCCAACATACGCACGATGAAATCGCTGCCGCCGGCGCGGTAGACGTCGAGCCGGATGGCGGGATATTTCGCCTCGAAGGCGCGTACAATCGCTTTGTAGGAGTCGCCGGCAAGGGAGGTGTACCAGGTCAGTTTGCCTTCGCTCTTGGCGCCGGCGTAGAGCATGGCTTCGCGGTCTTTGGCGGTGTAGGCGGCGAGTTCGGCGATGGTGGAGGGCTTGCGCGGTTGGGCGGCGAGTCTCTGAGGGAATAGGAGGGATGGGACTGACAGGAATAATAGGACGTATAATCGGCAATGCATCGCGTCGATCTCCTTGGGTGTGATCACCGCTGGGTGATTTCCTTGGCGAGCTTTTCCCACTTCTCGCTGTCTTTTTCGAATTGCTCGAAGGAGCGGCCGAAGCCGGGGTACCAACGTTTGAACGGTAGCGTGTTGGACGGGTGGCCGTATTGAAATTTCTCCATGACCTTACGCGCTTCGGCACCGAGCATGAAGTCGACAAACAGCGATGCCGCGTGCGGGTGGGGCGGCTGAGCGCTGAGGCTCATGCTGCCGGAGTTGGTCGGCGCCAACTCCATGGGCACCCAACTTGCCGGCGAGCCGCGCTCGGCAGACACCATGGCGTGGTTTCGATAAATATGAAACGACGCGCCGAGTTCGCCTGACGCCATGAGATCCACCAGCGCGGCGCTACTGACGGTATAGATGCGGATCTGCTGGGCTTTGAGCTTTTTCACGAAGGCTTCGCCTTTGATCTTGATCATGGCGCCGATCATGCGCGCCGAACTTTCGTTGAGCGTGATGCCCAATTTGCCTTTGAGCCGCGGATCGAGCAGGCCGTCGAAACCTTTGGGCACGGCACTGGCCGGCACTTGATCCTTGTTGAAACCGAAGCCCAGGTAGGACTCGCGAAAAATCGTCCAGAAAGTCAGCCCGGCATCGGCTTTTTCCTTGGCGTCGCTGGGATAGCTAGCGAGGATCGGTGAGTTGTAGGGCCGAGTGAGGCCGTAGACCTTCGACACCATGGTGAAGTCGTAGGTGGTCTCCAGCGCGTCCATGGACGGCCGGCGAGCTTTAGTCTCTTCCGACATGCGCGCGACCAAATCGCTGCCGCCAGCGCGAAACGCTTCGACGCGCACGCCGGGATATTTGGTCTCAAAAGCCCGCGACAAGGCTTTGTACGAATCGCCGGCTAAGGACGTGTACCAAGTGATCACGCCTTCGCCCTTGGCGCCGGCGTAGAGTAGCTGCTCGCGGTCGGCGCCCATGTAGGTGGAGATTTCCGATACAGTGGCAGGTTTGCGCGGCTGGGCCGCTGCCTGATCGGGCAGCAGCGCTGTGACGAGTGTTAGGGCAATGATCGCTTGCAACATGCGTTTGGTCTCCTGGTCGCTCTGCTTGCCACGGGGACTGGCGGCGGCGCGAAACTCTCCCGCCCCGATAACATGGGCTATTGAAGCGAGTCAATGCGTGGACGATGCGACTTTCTCGCGTGGCGTGCGCGGCGATTCCGCGTTGCCTGAATAGCGGCGATCACGCGACCGACATGGCGATGTAGTTCTATGGGGCAGCTAGCGATTGGCCTCTTCGATATACTTGCGCAGAAAGTTCACCACTTCGGGTGACGCCGCCGACGCTTGTTTGAACAAGCGCTCGCCGGTGTCGCCGACCTCGAAGCGCGGTTGGAAGCGCATGACTGCAATGGCGTCGAGCAGGAAATCCTGATCCTTGGACAGGCCGTCGAAGGCTTTGCGCAAAATTGCAATCGACTCCGCCGGCACCTTGGGCGGCAGCAGCACCATTCGGGTCATGTTGGTGCTCGACATGTTGGCCGCCTTGAGGGCTTCGTACTTGATGCCCGACGGTGGCTTGCCGAACAATTCCTTGTAATAAAAGCTGAACGGTAAGAGCTCGGGGACGTCGCGGCTGACTAAAATCTCGCCGCTGGGCGCGACCAGGTCGGTGTAATAGAGCGGAATCACCATGCCGGTCTTGACCATGTTGGGTTCCACCTGCGTACGATAGGCGGGCAGGGTCTCGTCGTGATATTGGGCCTCGCCGCGCTGCACCGCCAGGCGGGCGTCGGAGCTATTGTTGTAGCCGGTGACGTAATCGTATTTGAGGCCGAGCAGATCGAAGGACAGACGGAAGCGCACATCCTTGGAGCTGCTGACGCCCAAGCCGGCGGCGCGGAATTTTTGCGCCTTGACGAAGTCCGACGGCTTCTTCATGCCCGGCGCCACGTCGGCGCGGATATACGACACGGTGACGCCGTGAACGCCGGTGATGAAACCGAACTTGCCGAGATCGACGCGCAAGGCCGGGTCTTTGATCTGGTGTTGAAACAAGCTGCCGGTGAAATAGGCCGCGGTCATGCCGTCGGCCTTGGCGACTTCGCCGATGTAGTTGACCGCCGTCAGTCCGCCGCCGCCGCCCATGGCTTGAATCGTCACCGTCGGATTGCCGGGAATGTGGCGGGGCAAATGCTTGGCGAAGATGCGGCTCTCGATGTCCGTCGGCCCGCCGGCGGCGAAGTTGATAATGATGTTGAGGGTCTTGCCCTGATAGAAGGGCGCTTTCTCGGCGGCGAAAACCGCGCTTGAGGTTGCCGAAGAAATTGCCAGCCCGCAGAGAACGATCAACCGCCGCCAACGTCGACGTGCCATCTGGTTTCTCCTTGATTCGCTATTGCTAAGAATTCTCGGATTCGGAAATGACTCCCGCAAAGGCGCAAAGTTCGGATTGGCTGTCATTTCGACCGAAGGGAGAAATCTGTCTTAGATCCCTCGCATTCGCTCGGGATGACGGGCATGCCCGTCACCTTTGCGTCTTTGCGCCTTTGCGAGAAAAATTCCGAGACTTAAGTTGCGACCACGCTCACAAGCCGAATACCTTGCGGAACTCCTTTGCGTGGTCGTCCAGTCCTGAGTACACCTCTTTGGGCACCGCTTTCAACTTCAATTTGCTTTGATCCATCTTCGCCGCCAGCGGTTTGACGTCGCTGCGCGCTGGGATACGGCGCATCTCGCGGATCATTTCCTGGCCCTTTCTTGAGGTCGCGAAGTTGATCAAGAGTTTCGCCGCATTGGGATGGCTCGCTTTGGCGCTGAGGCCGATGCCGCTGATGGTGCAGACGATGGGATCGAAAGTTTCGATCCAGTCCACCGGCGCGCCGTCCCGTTTCATTCTCTCGATGCGAAAATTATAAGCCCAGGCGAGCGGCACTTCGCCGGCGCCGACCAGCTGGGCGGTGAGGCCATGGCCGCGGCGCCAGAGCGGCTCCTGCTTGGCCAGCTGCTGCATGTACTTGACCGTCCGCTCTCGGCCCCAGACGGTTTGCAAAGTGCCGTACCAGTCGTAGTCGGTGGAGTCCATCAGCATCTGGCCTTTCCAGCGCGGATGCAGCAGGTCTTCGTAACTTCTCGGCGCGTCCTTGGCGGCGAGCATTTTGGTGTTGTAGGCGAGCACGAGATTGTTGACGAACACGCCGGTCCAATAGCCCTGGGGATCCTTGAATTGATCCATGAACTGGTCGCGCTCCGGCGCCAGATAGGGGGCGACGATCTTGCGCTCGATCATGGTGGCGATGGAACTGGTCGACATGACGTCAAAGGCCCAGCGGCCGGCGCGGATCTCGCTGAAAATCCGATTGACCAGTTGTTCTTCGCCGGCGCGCACCAGCTCGGCGTTGATGAACGGGTACTCTTTTAAAAACGCGTCGAGCAGTGGCTTCGACGTGTCGATAGCCATGGACGTGTACCAGACCAGCTTGGCTTCTTTTTTGGCGCCGTCGACGAGGGCGGATTGGGATTGCGCGGAAAGATTGCTGGCGTAGAAGCAGAGGAAAACCGTGAAGAAGAGTTTTAATCTCATGCGGCTTCTCGCGCTGAAAGATCGTCCAGGGTCTAGCGTCTAGAGTCTGGCGTTGTTCGGAACCCGAGACGCTAAACGCATTTATGCCCTCGGATACAACGCATCGACCATCAAGCGCTTATGATGGCCCGGCGTGCCGAGGTATTGATAGAGCGAATGGGCGAGCACGCTGTGAGCCATCATCGGATGGCTGTAGTCGGTGCCCGGCCCGGCCCAGACCATGTGCGCGTAGTTGGTGCCGTGGTAGTAGCCGTCGCTGGCGGTGGCTTTGGCTTCGTGAACGCCGGCCCGGCACTCCAGGCCGGCTTCGATGCGCCAGATCGCTTCGTAGGTCGCCCAGCGCGCGGTGTCGAGGCAGATCGAAATATCGACGCAGTGATCTTGCACGCGTTGAAATCTGCCGATGAGCTGGCCGAAGACCACCCGCGAGTTGGTGTATTCGCAGGTGATGTCGAAGACTTCTTGAGTGGCGCCAACTTGGTAAGCGGATAGGATCGGCAGCGCCTTGTCCAAGGCGTTTTCCAAGGTCGCCCAGTTGGCGCCGCTGGAGCCCAGCAGATTATCGGTGCTCACCGCGACGTTGTTGAAGCGCACTTCGAACATCGAGATCATGAAACCGATATGCTGGGTGATGGTGACGCCGGGGGCTTTGGCGTCGACCAGCAGGAAAACCACTTTGCCTTCCTCGGTGCGGGCGGCGCAGAGAAAACTGGTGGCGGCGTCGGCGTCGAAGACAAAACGCTTGGTGCCGTTTACCATATAGCCGCGCGGGGTTTTGCTCAGCCGGGTCTCCACCGCTTCCGCGCCCCAGTAGGCGGACTTGTCGGCGATGGCCGGAATAACAATCGACTTGCCGCTGCACAGCGCCGGCAGCAGCTCTTTTCTTTGCGCGTCGGTGCAGGCTTCGAAAATCATCTGCGCGCTCAAGATTCCCGACGTAAACAGCGGTCCGGGCACCGGGCCATGGCCCAACTGCTCGAACACCACGGCGCAGTCCATGGGCGCCAGGCCGGCGCCGCCGCATTCCTCCGGCAGCATCATACCGAGCCATCCCAGGTCGGCGGCTTTCTTTATGATCTCAGGGCGGAATACTTGTTTGTTTTTATACCACTGGGTCATCTGGTGCGCCGGCACTTCAGCCTTGACGAAATCGGCGGCGACCTTTTTCAACATCTCTTGGTCTTCGGTTAGTCCTAGGTCCATCTCAATTCTCCTTGGCTACTTACGCCGGGTTAAACAAACGATTATCTCCTCGCGACCGGGGCGTGAGGCATGAGGCTTGAGGCGCGAGTCAGAATCCGACTCATGCCTCATGCCTCGTGCCTCATGCCTATTAATGTGTTTCCGGCGCGGTTTCCTTGGTCGGACGGCCGAGGCCGAGGCGACGGGCGAAGATCAACCGGTCGGTGTCTAAGGTGCCGCCGCCATGGAGCTGGCCGGGGCCGGTGCGCACGGCGTACTCGAAGTCGATGACTTCATGGACCGAGAGATTTTGCACCAGGGCGTCGGCGCCCATGATCCCCTGCAAGCGCTCGCCGTTGCGCAGGCGCAACATTCTCTGGAAATACCGTTGCTGCGGGCCGCCGTAGGGATGGGGTTTCTTGGCGAAGCGGCACCAGTAAATCAATTGATTGAAACGGCGCAGGGTATTCAACTCAATGGTCATCTCGGCGACCAGGTCGCGCACCCGCGGATCTTCGATGATCGGCTTGCCGTCGATGTGGGTGTTGCGGCAGTACTCGACGACGCGTTCGATCAACGGATCGACGGCGATGCGGCCGTCGCCGCCATGCTCCAACTCCATGTGAGTGCTGGCGACTTTCCAGCCGTTGTTCTCGCCGCCGATTAGATATTTTTTCGGCACCCGGACGTTGTCGAAGAAGACGGCGTTCTTGATGCCCATCATCAGATTCATATGCTGAATCGTGATGCCGGGCAGATTGGCCGGGATATGCAGCCAGGCGAGATTTTCATGGCGCTTGCCCTGCGGGTTGGTGCAAACCAACGTCCAGAGATAATCCGGCGGCAGATGATGGCCGACCATGACTTTCTGGCCGTTAACGATGTAGTCGTCGCCGTCGCGGATCGCTTTGGTCTGGCAGTTGGCGATGTCGCTGCCGCCGTGCGGTTCGGTGAGCACCTGCCAGACGCAGATTTGCGCCTTGGTGATGGCCGGCAAAAATTCCGCCTTCTGTTCCTCGGTGCCCCAGCGCACCAACACCGGTGCAACGATGCGCGCCAGGGTGTAAAAGGTGTGGGACAGGTTGAGACCGTATTTGAATAGTTCGGTTTCGAGCACCATCTGATGATCGATGGTGAGCTCGGCGCCGCCGTACTTTTTTTCCATCAGCGGGAACAGCCAGCCCTTGGCGCCCAATTTTTCGGCCAGGCCGCGGCGGAATTTATACTCGTCGTCGTCTTCGCGGGTCGACCAGGAAGCCGACCAGCGCAGGTGCTCGTGGCCTTTGAACTGCTCGGCGATCCAAGCCGCCGCCTCTTTGCGGAACTCCACGACCTGGGGTGGATCTGCACTTATGTTAAAATCCATGGTTCACTCCTTTGTGTGTTCAGGTTTCGGGTTACGAGTTACGGGTTTCGAGTTGGGGAGGGGAACCCGAAACTCGTAACTCTAAACTCGTAACCAATTCATATCACTTTGTTAGCCCGTAATTCCACGATGGCCGCTTGGTCATAACCCAACTGCGCCAATACTTCTTCGGTATTCTCGCCCAACAGCGGCGCCGGGCGGAAAAATTTTGGCGGCGTGCCCGACATGTTGATCGGGCTGCCGACTAGATTACTGACGCCCATCTTGGGATGGCTGATTTGCTTCGGGATGCCCAGATGTTTGATCTGCGGGTTGTCGAACACTTCGTGGATCGTGTTGATCGGCGCGTTGGGGATGCTGTTGGCGTCCAGGCGCGGCAGCCAGTAGTCGCGCCGCTTCTTGGCAAACGCTTCACGCAGCATTTGGACGATCTCGTCATGGCGGTCGCTGCGCTGCTTGCGGCTCTCGAAGCGCGGGTCGCCAACCCGCTCGTCCAACTCGCCGGCTTTGAGCAGGCCGTACCAAGCTTCGTTGTGGCCGGACAGATGGACCATGAAAGGTTTCTTATCGCAGTCGAGCAGGCTGTAGATCCGCCCCTTGGGAAAGTTCTCTCGCGACACCGCTTCGCCGCCGTTCAGATAATCCGAGACGTGGGACTCGATAAAGGCGATGGCGACCTGCAAGAGCGACACATCGATGAATTGGCCGAGACCGGTTTTGCCGCGCGCCAACAGCGCCGCCATGATGCCATGGGCGGCGAAGATGCCGGCGGTATGATCGACGAATGAAACGCCGGCGACCTTGGGATCGTCGAGGTCGGTGACCAAACTCATCATGCCGCTCAGCGCCTGGCCGATGGTGTCAAAACCCGGCTTGTCGCGGTAAGGCCCGCTCTGGCCATAGCCGGAGATCGAGCAGTGGATCAGTTTGGGATTCAACTTCGCCAGCTCGTCGTAGTCGAGGCCCAGCTGCTGGCGCGTCGGCGGCCGGAAGTTTTCCAGGAATATGTCGGCGCTGGACAATAGCTTGAGCAATATCTCGCGGGCTTTTTTGTCGCGCAGGTTAAGCGTGACGCTTTTTTTATTGCGATTGAGCGCCCGGAAGCTCGGGCCGTAGCCTTCGTATTTGGGATTTCTACCGCGATGGGTGTCGCCGCCGTTGGGCAGCTCGATTTTAATCACATCGCAGCCCAGGTCGCCGAGCAAGCTGCCGGCGTAGGGGCCGGCGACATGGCCGCTGACATCGATACAAGTATAACCTTCTAATGCGCCGGAGATCATCGTCGTTTCACAACCTCAGCCCTTTCACTTATCGCAATCAAAAATGGTTTTCCACCTCGGGGATCGGGGGGAGGTTCCAATCGTTCAAGCCGTTCCATATACTTCCAATGCTTTCGGATCGGTCCAAGGGAGCGCGGGATTTCCAGCCCGTGTTAGGAAAGACGCGGACAAGAATGTCCGCGCTCCCTTAGGAATTTCACCTTTGGGATTTCGGCTTGACGGATCGCGGTGGGCGGCGGTATAGCTGCAACACTTCAAGTTTCGGAGGAACCGCAAGATGGAATGGAAAGATGCATTACCGCTGTTGCGCGATCATCATACCGGAGTGGCGAGCACGATCACGCCGAAGGGGCGCGTGCAGTCGACCATCGTGTCGACGGCGGTGCTCGACGGCAAGGTCGGCGTGGCGACGCGGCCGGGCACGGTCAAGGAGAAAAACATCAAGCGCACGGGTCGGGCGACGATCACGGTATTTCGGCTCGACAACCGGCGCTATGTCACCGTCGAAGGGTCGGCGGCCATCGAGCCTTGGCAAGATACGCCGGCGCATATCAAGCGGTTGAAGGATTTTTACGACTCCATGGGCCGGGCCACCGGCACCGACGAGGCGTTTACCAAGCAGATGCGCGATGAACGGCGTAGCTTGGTTCTGGTGACGCCTGAGCAGCTTTATGGCAGCATGTGAGCGATTTATTTAACGGCTCGACAAACCGGAGGTAATCTCATGATGACGTTATTTTTCAGCCCGGGCGCTTGCTCCTTGGCTTCCCATATCGGTCTCGAAGAAACCGGCGCGCCCTACGAGCTCGCGCCGGTCTTGCTGGCCAAGAAGCAGCAACGCACCGAAAGCTATTTGAAGATCAATCCGCGCGGCAAAGTGCCGGCGCTCAGCGTCGACGGCAAAGTGCTGGTCGAGAACACGGCGATCCTGACCTACCTGTCGCGGCGCTTTCCGGAAAAGAAGCTACTGCCGGCCGACCCGGCCGAGGAATCGCGCTGCATCGCCACCATGTGCTGGTTCTCCGGCGTCGTCCATCCTTCCTACCAGCGCTCGCTGCACCCCGAACGCTTCACCGAAGATGAAGCGGCGCAAGCTGGGATCAAAGAAAACGGCCAAAAACAATTCTGGGCCAATCTCCAAGAGATCGACGGGATGATCCAAGCCAACGGCTGGGTCATGGGAAAAGAGTTCACCGTGGTCGACGGCTACGCCCTGGTTTTCTACGGCTGGGCCGCGCGCAGCGGCATGCCGGTGACCGAGCTCAAAGCCTACACGGCTTGGCGCGAGCGCATGCTGCAACGCCCGACGGTGAAGAAAAGTGTCGACAGCGAAGCGAGCGTGGCGGTGTGAGCGTTGGCGCGGCTAGGCGTGCGCCGCTGACGGCAGTGGCAAATAGCCAGAGCAAGTTAGCGCTGGAGAATTGCGAGAGCTAAAGGTGCGGCGCCGACTTCACGTTGGTAGTGTCGGGAGCGGATCGCTATGAGGTTCAGGGTTTTTGCTTGCGCGCTTTTCCTCTGTGCGCTGGTTTATCCGGCCAGTGATTTTTTTTGCGCCTGGCTAATCGGCATGGCGGACGCCGGCGCGCAGACGGCGCCGTTTTATGCCGGCAAGACGGTGCGCATCGTCACCTTCGATCCGGTGGGCGGTTATAATTTCTTGGGCCGGCTACTGACCCGCCATCTGCCAAAGTATATTCCCGGCCATCCCAATTTCATCCTCCAGGTCATGCCCGGCGCCGGGTCGGTGATCGCCACCAACTATCTGGCTCAAGTGGCGAAGCCCGACGGGCTGACCTTGGGCATGCCCAATCAGCGTGTTTATATGGCGCAACTGCTGGGCAATAAGGAAGTCAAATTTGACCTGCGCAAATTCAATTGGCTGGGTTCGCCCGACCGCAATCCCTCGGTGCTCTACATGCGCGCCGATTCCGCCTACAAATCCATCGAAGACATTGTCAAAGCTAAAGTGCCGCCCAAGTGCGGCAGCGCCGGCTTGGAAGGGGCGAGTTTCGTGCTCGCCCTGGAAGAAATTCTCGGCGCCAAGCTTGACGTGGTGAGCGGCTATGCCGAGGCTAGACAAGTCGATCTAGCGGTGGAGCGCGGCGAGGTGGTGTGCCGCTTTATCGGTATCGCGGCGCACTCCAACCGGGAGCCGTTCCTCGATTGGCACGCCAAGGGCTTCGACCGCCATATTCTCCAAACCGGCCGGAAGCGTGACCGCAGTGCTGCCGACACGCCGACGATCTTCGAGCTCATGGAGCGTTACGGCACGAGCGACGTCAATCGCCGACTAGTGCAGGTGCTCACCGCCGCCGAGGAGTTCGGTCATCCGTTGGTGGCACCGCCGTCGACACCGCCGGATCGGGTGAAGCTGTTACGCCAGGCCTATGCGAAAGCTTTGAGGGACCCGGAGCTGTTGGCCGAAGCGCAAAAGGCGCAATGGGACCTCGATCCCGTCGCCGGCGAAGATCTCCAGGAGCTGGCGCGCCGGGTGGTCGAGCAGCCGCCGGCGGTCATCGAGCAGATTAAGAAAATTTTGCGCGCCAACTAAAAACGCCACTGGCGTTGACCGCGGCGTTGGCGCGCAGTGTAATTGAAAGCGAGGCAATGATGGATCGAATAAAAATTGGTTTTCTCGGCTCGTCGCCGACCTCGAGCCCGCATCTCGCTAGTGTAGTGTTACACACTTGAGGGAACTTAGTTTGATTCACAGACTCCAATGCTATAACAACGAAGCTGCGTGGAGGATGGGAATGAGAGTTGCCCCAGAGATTGTGTTGACCGATGAGGAACGAGCCGAGTTGACGAAGCAGAGTC
>CAMDBU010000041.1 GCA_945889495.1 Syntrophobacter sp. SbD2
AACCCTTCTCCTTCTTTCGTCTCGTCGGTTTGCTCATGCGGCTCCTCGCTCTGCGATCGTTGCGTCCTCCTCACTATGAAAAACCTAATCGCAATCTTGTCAAGTCTGCCGCCCAAAATTAGCTGGAGTTTCTAGAGGTGCCCTTAAGAAGCTCGGAGATTTGGCCGCAAAGAACGCAAAGTACACATAGTTCGGAAACCTGTTATTCAGCTTGACTGCGCGCTATCGCCTCTTCCTCGGTCATTTCGAGCCCCCGGCGAGAAATCTATTTTTGCGCCCTTTGCGTTCTTTGCGGCTATTCTTCCTATCCGAGAAAATCTTCCAACCTGACATTCACCAGCCCCTGCGGTTTCACCGGTTCGAAATAATTGCGCAGCTCTTCGGTCAACGCTGGCCCCTTGGTCGCGTCGATTAGCATCTTCGAGCCGATGCGCGGATGAAAGCCCATGTGATCGCCGGGATTGGGCAACAGTTCGGCCGTCAGATCGCCGGTGTGACAGAGTGTATCGGGGATGATGAAGACGTCCGACTTGGGATTTACCCGGGTCGACATGGCGTACATGATCGATTGGGCATTGTGCGGGTCGATGTCTTCGTCCACCGCGATGCCGATCTTCGGATGGAGATAAGGGCTCGACAGCAAAGCCATCAAAGTGCTGCGCACCTCGCCCATCTTGCGCGGTGTCATTTGCACGACGATGATATGGCTGCCGCCGGCGTAGGGTAGCGAAACGACATCTTTGACGTCGATGAAGCCGCCGACATCCTTGATCCGCGCGTAGAGCACCAACTCCATGGGAAAGCCGTCGAGCGGCTGGGACTCGGAGATCGGCCGGCCGCCCTGGAGCGCGTAGTAGATCGCGTTCTTGCGCATGGTGATGCATTTGACGTTGATGATCGGGTGCTGCAGCGTGCCATGGGTCATGCCGGCATGCTCGCAGAACGGCCCCTCGTCTTCCATGTAGTTCGGCGGGATCTCACCTTCGATGACGATCTCGGCATCCGCCGGCACCATCACGTCGCTCGTCTCACAGCGCACCATGTTGACCGGCTCTTGCAAGAGCGCGCCGGTGATATCGATCTCGTCGGTGTCATAACCGGTGGTCCAGGTGGACGCGATGTAATAGGCCGGGTGATGACCAATCACGGTGGCCACCGGCATCGCCTTACCCTGTTTCCAGTACTTCTGCATACAGATATCGGTGTGGCGTTTGGGATGGACGAAGATACCCATCTTACGCGGCCCCTTGATGTGATCGCGCTGCAGGGCGATGTTCTGCGTGCCGGTCTCGGGATCTTTGACGAACTGCATGGCCGAGCCGATAAACGGCACGTCGCGGTCGCTGTCGGAATGAACGTGGATCGGAATCCGCCCGAGATCGGCGTCGTCGCCTTTCCAGATGATCTCTTTGACCGGCCCGTCTTTGACGATCTTCGGCTTGATCAATCCCTTGGCGATACGCCCGCCCAACTCGGTCAACGCCTTATCCTTGGTCGTGCCCAATCCCAGCGCCATCTTCTCCCGGCTGCCGCACATGTAACTGACCGCCGACCAGTTGGGGTAACCTTTCAAGTTGTGAAACATGGTCGCCTTGCCCTGCTCGTTCTCGCCGCGGTAGGCGAGGCCAGCCAAGTTGGTTAGCGGGTCGACTTCTTTTTTGATCTCGAGCAACAACTTTTTCTGGCGAATCAGTTCAATGTAACTGCGCAAATCCTGCGGCATGAGACGATCTCCTCTGGATGGAATTGATAGGCTTGTTGTAATGCAAGCGGACGGCTAAATGCAATCGAAGCGGAGTCCAATGAACCCTGGCATGGCGCGCCCTGTCCTAACTAACCCGAAACAGGAAACCCAAAACCCGCAACAGCGCACCCAGCGCGCTATTTTCCGCCGAAAATCTCGTGAAAGGTCTTAGCGTAGCCTTCGAAGTTCTCAAACACTTCGTTGGGCGCGAAGGCAGGTTTGACGCCTTCAATAAAGCGCGGCTGTTCCGGCGGCGTATCGATGCGATCGGGGATGCGGTTCATGCCACGCACGAGCTCTTGGCCGCGCTTGGACAGCACGAAGTCGATAAACAGCTTCGCGGCATTGGGATGGGGAGCCTTGGCCGCGATGCTGACCGGATGGGTGTTGGCGAACACCGGATTTAAATAAATCCAGTCCACCGGCGCACCCGCCGGCTTCAACTGTTCGAACTGCGCCGAATAGGTGCTGAGCGAGCCTTTGTACTCCCCGGCGGCGACCAGCTGAGCGAGAATCGTCCGGCCGTTGCGCAAACCAACTTGCTTGGACAGTTCACGCATGTAGGCCAGCCCCTTTTCATCGCCCATGGCCTTAACCATGGTGGCAAACCATTCATAGGCGCGGCTATCGAGACCGATGTTGCCCTTCCATTCCGGCTTCAATAAATCTTGATACGTTTTGGGAATGCTGGCGCGCGGCACCGTCCGGGTATTGAAACCGAAGGCGCCATAGTTGGTGTAGATCGACGTCCAAGTCGCCTGGGGATCTTTGTAACCGTCGCGATAGAACTTGCGCTCCGGCGAATCGTAACTCGCCAACAGGCCGCGCTTCTTGAGATTGTAGCCGTAGTAGCTGGTGCTCATCACCACATCCCAGAGCGGCCTGCCGGCGCGATTTTCGGTGAGGATGCGCTCCATCAACTGGGCGTCGGTAGCGCGGTAAAAGCTCGCCTCGATCTTCGGATAGAGCTTCTGAAAGCCGTCGGTCAAGGTTTTGGTATCGCTGGCATTGAACGCCGCGTAGAAAACCAGCTTACCTTCCGCCTCGGCCAGCGATTTTACGTCCTGCGCCGAAGCTGGAACCGCGATCAAGGCAAAATAAAGAATGCAAAGTGCAAAAGTCAAAATTGTCGGAGTCCGGAAATTTTGCCTTTTACCTTTTGCATTTTGCCTTTTGCCTTGCGCCTCGCTCACGGCATCTCCGCCAACAACCGCCCATAACCCAGCAACGGTTCGTTCAAGTTCAAGATCTTTTTCGTCGCCCAGACCTGCGCCGGGATGCTCGATAGCACGGTGGTCTTCAAATCCTTTTCCAACATCTCGATCACCGGCAGGTTATGCCAGCCGGCGCCGAGCATGTAGATGCCGTCGGCCTTGCCGGCTTCGAGAAAAGTCTTCTTGGCGAAGTTGTAAATCGCCTCGGGCGACAACTTGCCGGCATCCTTGAACGGCACCTCGATGCCCTCCATGGCTTTCACTTCGAAGCCGTCGTCCTGGAGAAATTTAGCGAAACGCTGGTTCATTTCGCCAGTGAAGTAAGTAATGCCGACCAATTTTTTCATGCCCAGGGCGCGAAACGCGTCCACCTGCGCGATGGTCGCCACGGTGACCGGGATTTTATATTTCTTGGTCAGCGAGTCGGCGATCTGCCGGTCCGCGCCATGGCCGCGCACCATGGTCGGCGGCGCGCCCATGATCATCACCACGTCAGCGCCGAGTTCGGCCAAGCGCGCGACTTTCTTCTCGGCGACGGTCAGTGCTTCTTGCAATTCTTTCTCATTGCCCGCCCGCACCCCGGCATGAGCTGGAATGAAGCCGACGCCCTCGGGCATGAGCTTGATAAAACTCTCCATCGAACCGGGCCGGTAGGTTGGTTTAACAAGACCGACAATTCCGCGTGATCCGTAGTACATAATGGATTCTCCTTTTATACGTTCGTGAGGCTTTTTCCGACAACCGAACGCCGCATACGTAACCTATAATCGCACCGATCAGGCGCTGACATATCATAGTCGTTCGGCGATTTCACCGGCTGACGGTGCCCGTAGGCATGAATAATCGCCCCAGGTCGCTACCCCAAGCATCACCGGTGAGAAATCGCCAGCGCCAACCCCTGCGAACACTACCCTGAAGATGACCAATCGAATACGTCAAGTTCTCGCCTAAAGTCCGTCAAAACATCGCCGATAATCTATCAACGGGACAAGAAGTTCCACCGACTAAAAACCAGAGAGGAAGATATATGTCTATTTTTAAAGGTACTTAGCGATGACCAGTTGAACTTTTCAGGGCGAAACTAAGGATGTGAACGATTCTTGCACGGAGGATTTAGTTATGAAGTTATTAGTCATGTTACGCGGGGTAGCAATCTTAGCCGCAGCGGTATTTAGTGCTGTGCTGCCATTCAAGGCGGCCTGGGCGGCGGGATCGTCTCAGGACAATCTAGATATATCTGCGAGCATAGCGGCGAATTGCACGATCAACGCGGGAACTGTGGCGTTCGGCGCCTATGATCCGATCGTCGCTAACGCCACGACCGACCTGCCAGGTACCGGAACCGTGAGTGTCACCTGCACCGCCGGAGCGACCAGCTTAACCATCGAATTAGGACTCGGACTTAATGCCACCGGAAGCACTCGGCGCATGCTCGCCGGCGCAGGCGAGTATTTAACTTATGAGCTTTACCAAAACGTCGGCCACACGACCCTATGGGGCACTACTACCGACGCGCGAAGTGTTGCCACGGGTACTGGCAGTGCACAGCCCTACACGGTTTACGGACTTATCCCGCAAGGGCAGAACACTGCTGTAGTCGGTAGCTATACCGATACCGTCGTTGCGACGATTAATTTCTAACAGCCACAGGACAAAGCCTTGAAACAAGCCACTCCAATCTGGGGCTCCAGAAAGACGCCTTGGCCCGGTTTTAGCGCCGGACCAAGGCGCCGGCGGTTTGGCATGGGCTGCGTCATCACAGTCTTTTTACTCGCCGGTACCACCCTATGGGCGGCCAATTTCCAGGTGAACCCGGTTAACATTTCACTTACGGCCAGAACTAGCAGTGCACTCTTGGCGCTGCGTAACACCAGTTCGGAAAGCTTGCGCTTTCAGGTCAGCACCTACGCTTGGGATCAATCCCCTCAAGGTGAAGTTCTGCTCAGTCCGACGGAAGATATCGTGGCTTTTCCCGGTCTGGTCACGCTGCCTCCAGGCGAAGAGCGCAAGATCCGCATCGGTAGGATTACCGGCATTAGTGCCGTTGAGAAAAGCTACCGCATCTTTATCGAGGAGTTGCCACCCCGAAACGACCGAGACAAGGACGACAAAACGCAAATCCAATTTCGCACCAAAATGGGCGTGCCGGTTTTTCTCCAGCCCCAAAAACAAATTGTCGAAGCTCGGCTCGAAGAGACGGCCGTGCGCAAAGGGTTTCTCACCTTCAAGCTCCGCAACACCGGCAACACTCACTTCGTCACCAAAGAGATCAACGTCAAGGGGCTCGGACCACAGAGCGAAACGCTTTTCGTTCAACAGCCAAAGGCTTGGTACATACTCGCGGGCGGATACCGGGCATACCAAATCGAACTTCCAAAACAGGACTGCGGTAAATCTCTGAGCGTGGCGGTGGAAGCTATGATCGGAGCGACCATCCTCAAGGAAAATTTGCCAATGGCGCCAGGTTTCTGCGCCGAATAGCGCTCGGGGCAAGGCAATGACCCATGCTGGACCGGTCAAGCTCCATCGGTCGGGATGTCTCTGTCGCCACCAGACTGCTTCGCGCCTTGCCCGCAATCTGGCTACTCATACATCCCTGCACCAGTGCAGCATCCAACGAGCAACGCGCCGTGTTGCGTTTACGCGTCAATGAAGTCGAACATGGCGACCTGCTGGTCTTGATCGGTGCCAAGGACGTCCTAGCTCGTCTCACGGAGCTCAATCAAGCCGGCATTAAAAGCTCAAGCGGCGAGCAGCTTACCGTCGGCAAAGATAGCTTCGTATCGCTCGCCTAGCTGGCGCCGATGCTCAAATGGGATGTCGACGAGAAAGACCTGGTCTTACGCATCACCGCGCAACCGGAACTATTAACGACCACGGTACTACCGCTCCAGCGCAATCGACCACCCAACATAATTTACGGCCAAAATCTTAGCGGTTTCGTCAACTACGCGGTCAATTTGTCCAACTTCAAAGACGTCGAAGCCGTCACCGAGGCCGGGGTGAGCTACCAAGGCAATTTACTGCTGAGCAGTGTCACACGCAAAGCCGACGGCCAGGTCGTCCGCGGCCTGACCAGCGCGTATATCGACAATCGCGAGAAGTTAACACGCTGGGTCATCGGCGATAGCTTCCCCCGATCGGTAGATGCTCTAGGTGGCAATGTCACGCTTGGCGGAGTGAGTTATGGGCGCGAGTTCAGTTTGGATCCGTATTTTATCCGTTATCCGACTCTGGGATTGTCCGATGCCGTAATGACGCCTTCGCGGGCGGCGATTTACGTCAACGGCTTGCTAGTGCGCGAGGTCGCCTTACCGCCCGGGCGATTTGAGCTCAAAGATCTGCCGCTGGCTTCCGGCGCCGGAGTTACTCGCGTGGTGATTCGCGATGCCTTCGGTCACGAGCGGGAAATCGTCTCGCCCTATTATTTCACCAGCAGTATTTTGCAGCCGGGATTACAGGAATTCAGTTACAACCTCGGGGTTCGCCGCAACCACGTCGCCAGCGCAAGCTGGGATTACGACCGGCCAGTATTTCTTGGCGTTCATCGCATCGGCCTGACCGATGCGCTTACCGCCGGCCTGCGCCTCGAAGCCGATTCGGCGATGGTGAGCGCCGGCCCGACCGGGACTGCATTGTTGCCCTACGGTCAAATTGAGTTTTCCGCCGGTGCCAGCCGCGCGGGCAGCCTGAGCGGTATCGCCACTTATATGGGCTATAGCTATCGTCAGGCTGGGTTTGGATTTGGCGCTTCGGTGCGCGGCATGAGCGATCATTACGCAAACTTGAGTCAGAGGGCTTCGGACGATCGCGCCCATGTCGAAACCAATTTTTTTAGCGGGGTTCAGATAACACCACGTACCAGCCTTGACCTCCAATATTCATTTTCCAATTCCCACGCCAAAGGTGCCATGCAGAGAATATCGCTCTCCGGTAGCACCCGGCTCAGCGATACCTTGAATCTTGTATTGACCGGCCGCCACTCGCGCAGCAGAACCGGCAGCGTCATCGAGATGCTTGCCAACCTCGGCATACGCTTAGGCAGCGCCACTGCGAACTTATCGTATCAACGCAATAAAGAGGAAAATGCCGGCGGGTTTACGCTCCAGGAGTCGCTGCCGGTGGGATCGGGATTCGGTTACCGGGTTCAGGCATCGGGCACCAAATCGAATTACCAGGCGACCGGCATAGCACAGTACCAAGGGCCTTGGGGCCGTTACGAAGCACGCTACGATCGGACCAACCAACAAAACTTGCACATGCTCAGCGCGGCGGGAGCACTTGTCGGCATCGGTAACAGCATCTTCGCCAGCCGTCCGATACTCGATGGATTTACCCTGATCAATGTCCCAGGGACCGAGGGAGTACGAGGCTACGCGAGCAATCAGGAAGTGGGACAAACCGATGCCCATGGCAATCTGCTGATTCCCAACCTGCTGTCCTATTACGGCAATCGAATTCGCGTGGCCGACGAAGACATCCCCATCGACTACCGAATCGAATCTGTCGAGCAAATCGTCGCGCCGCCCTACCGCGGCGGCACGGTGGCGACCTTTCCCGTGCAACGCATACAGATTCTTACCGGCAGGATTATTCTTGAAAGCGGCGCGCAATTAACGGTCCCGGCTTACGGTGGGATGGCGGTCAGCGCCGACGGCAAACAGTTTGAAACGCCGCTCGGCATGCAAGGCGAATTTTACCTCGAAAACGTTCCCGCCGGCCGCCATGAAGCGATCGTCGAACATGAGAGTTCGGTCTGCCGGTTTACTATCGTGGTACCCAGCCTCGACACGCGAGAAATTAAATTGGGCACCTTGCGTTGTCCGGCTCAGTGAGAAAGTAGGAGCTTCGATGAGAAAACTTTTCTTGACGTTGGGGATCGCAGGAGTAGCAGGATTATTGTCGTCGGTCGCAGCGATAGCGGCCACTTGTTCGATCGGCACGACTCCGGTGAGTTTCGGTGCCTATGATGTTTTCTCTACCATTCCAGTCGATATTACGGGGAGCATCACTTTCAATTGCGACGCCGCGGCCAGTGTGTCGGTCGTACTGAGCAAGGGCGGGAGCTCGACTTACAATCCGCGGCGCATGCTCTCGGGCATCGAGCAGTTGAACTACAACCTCTACCTCGACGCGGCGAAATCGACGATCTGGGGTGACGGCACCGGAAGTACCAGTATCTATTCCAATCCCAGCACACCGGTTAATCAGAATGTTACGGTGACCATCTATGGCAGCGTACCGGCACGGCAGAACGCCAAGGTCGGTTCCTACTCGGATACAGTGACGGTGACGATCAATTACTGAACGCTGTCTTTACCTGGCCGCTGGTCCGGCGCCCATGGGCTGATCGGGCCATCGAGCATTCAGAAGATACGAGCTCAACCTAGTTTTGCAATCCCAACTCCCCGGCCACCGCCCGCTCCACCACGGTACCCTTGAAGAAGTCTGGGTTATTGCGCGTGTGCAGCGCGGCGGCGTTGGTGAAGGTAAACTCGCGAAAATCGTCGTCGGTGATGTACCCCTTCTCGACCAGCTCGAAGGCTTCGGGGATCACATCGGCGAAGCTCGGCACGTCGAAGTGAGTGAAGTCGGAGCTGAACACCGGCCGGAGCCGCACGCCCATGCGTTTGTCGAAGGCCCACATGGTGGCGCGGTCGTCGGCCTCGCAGCCGAAGAAAAAGTGGTTGGCGAAAACCCCGCGGACATCGTCTTTGGAATTGACCCCAGAGGCTTCGAAGTCGTCGGTGACAAACTCGGGACGGCTCAATTCTTCGATGCTGCACTCGGGACGAAATGCGTCGAGGCTATTCATGAGCGCATCGGCGTTCGCCTTCAAACGCTGATCGCCATAGCGGTCGATGAACTGGCGCATCTCGGCGACGTTGGTGCTGTTCGGATATTGCAGACCGGCGCGGCGGCGCTTCTCCCAGTGTTCGATCAAGTCGAGGCACATCTGGCAGGCCCAGCTGATGCCGCCCTCCATGAAACCGAAGTTGAGCTTCGGGTGGCGCCGCACCAGGCCGCCCAGGAACACGCTGCGGGCGAAGGCATGATTGGATTCGGCGAAATGGCCGACATGGTTGTAGGTGAAGTTGTTGATCGACGCGCGGTCCATCCAGCGGCCGCTGCCCGAGTGTTGGGTCACCGCGACGCCGAGCTCAGCGCAGCGCTTCCACACCGGCTCGTAGTCATAGGGACTGTCGAGCGCGATGCTATCGACATACCAAGAAGCTTTTTTCGCATCGATGCCTTCGGCGGCGCCCGGGATCGGCCGCTCCTGGTTGCCACGCAGCATGATCGCGCGGTAACCGCGCTTTACCACAGCAAACTCCAACTCCTCAAGCGCTTGAGCCGGCGTCTGCGACGGAATGATCGCGATCGGCGCGAACCGATCGGCGTAGGGCGCGAACATATCGGCGGTCATCATGTTGTAAGCCCGCGCCGCCACCAAGTGCAGTTCGGTTTCCGTCATCCCGTTGATGCTCAGGCCGAAGGTCGGATAGATCAGCGCGAAGTCGATGCCCAATTCCGGCAGCCGCTCGTTGAGCAACTTCGGCAACAGCGCGGTGGCCTTATCGTAAGTATCCGTGGTGATGCCCCACCAGATGGCGCGCCGGATACGATTATGTTTGCGCTCCTCGGGCGTGGCCCGGTACCAGGCGTCCCGGCCTTTCCAGAGCTTGCGGATTTGGTCCACCGACTGCGCCCCGCCCACTTCGCGCAGATATTCCAAAAAGACCGGTATCGGTTCCATCCAATGGCCGTCGCCGTCGATCACCGGATGCTTCAACCCATCGTGAATTTCCACCGCTCGATTTGCCATGGTCATGCTCCTGTCAATGAATTGCCTAATCTATAATCGCTAAGGTGGTGATTCGTCAATCACAACGAAGCTCGCGCGCCGTCACAGCGGCGCGATTTTCCGCCGTCTAAAAATGTTCGCCAGCGCATCACGGTGTCGACCGCCATAGAGATGACGGTCGGCGTCCATAATGGCGCGCGCGCCGCGGTCAAATTTGGTAAAGCCATCGAGCTGAAAGTGGCTTTCGATGATGATCTTGTCGGCGACCGGGCGGGTGAGCGCCGCGCGAATTTCCCACAGCGTCGCCGACCAAATGACGCCGTTGTCATGCTCGTCACCGTCCTCGACAAAGTCCGTGAAAGTAAGCGCGCTGTCCAAGCGCCGCAGACCGGGCGGCTCGGTGCGGCTGCTAAGCCCGAGCAAGAGCCCGTCCCAGCTCATCACCGTGTCGTGGTAACGCGGCGGTTTGCGCTCGGCGAAAAAACTCGCGGCGAAATAGTCGCCAAACCCCTCGCCCATGGCGGCGGCTTGGTCCGATTGTCCGAAACCGGGACAGATGGCGTCCTGGATGGCGTGGCCAAGTTCATGAAGAATGGTTTCGCCATCCTCGGCGTCGTCGATGTCGCCGGTGCCGAAGGTGAGCATTTGCTCTTCGGGGCTGTACCATGAGTTGTCGTCGCGGCTGCCGTTGACGTTAACCGGCACCGGCTGGCGAAAAATCGCCCGGGCGCCGCGGTAGCCAAGTTCTTCGAGGTAACGCAGCGCCGCGTCGACGTGGTAGTACACCATCACTTCCTCAAAACCGCGCTCATGGGCGCTCAGCAAGAACTTGCCATTGGCGCTCCGCACTCGCCGGCGCGTCGGTTGGGTGCTGACCCTGTCGCCGCTCAGCGTACCACTGGTATCGAGCCCAAGCAGGGAAACTTCGCGATAGGCCACCGGCGGTGGTTGGCGTGCGCGTTTTTTGGGCGTCAGCAGAAGTCGATGATCGCCCAGTGCGGTAACCGGATTGGGGTCGAAGACCAGGCCGCGCCCGGTGGAGGCCTGGGCGAGATTGTCATAGCTGCTGAGATTGAAGCCGGTGCGCGCATCGAGGTAAACCAGCCATTCTTCGCGCGGCGCCTGGCGGGTCAGGCGAACCTTCCAAGCGAGTACAAGCTTCGCTTCCACTGGGAACCAAACAAGCTTGGCGCTGCGCGCCTTGGCGAGCCGTTGCTTCTTCGGTAGAGAATGACGCGCTCTACGCACCGCCGCGTCCCGATCGAGGCGCTTTTCGAACCGGTCGGGTAGCAAGCGCGCCGGCACCGTGCGGTTCTTGACTAGAAACACCCGTCCCGCCCGATCCATGTGCACGCTGATGTAGCCGCGATGAATGCTGCGCCCCTTGTGCGCCTGCCTGAGAATAACATGGGTCGCGCCGAGACTCTGGATTACCCGTTGGATTTCCAGGCCGGCGAGACCTTGCTCAATCTCGAACAAGTCGGTGTTGGCGTTTAGAAATTCCCTGGCGATGGCGCGCGGCGCGCCGCTGGCCGCCTTGGTGCGAAAACCCCAGACCTCCTTGGGCGTGCCATAGTTCTCGCCGTGAACCTGTTTGTAAGCGCCGCGTTTGAGCTGCCAGGTTGGCCTGCCGGTAAGGCTCATGGATTTGCCCTCCTCATCGGTTCGAAGTGAAACGAACCACATCCACGTACAAGGCGCGTTGCCCAGCCGTTACCACGGGCATCGCCGCCGCCGACTAGGACACCACCTTCTGCCGCTGCCCAGTGGCCGACGCGCGCACGATGGCGTCGAGCATCCGATGGCGGCGCACGGCATGATCGAAGTCTGGATCAACCGGCGCACCACTGCGAATCGCTTCGGCGAACTTGACCCACATCTGGCCAACATCGTAAGCAGCGCCACCGGTTCGAACCGCCTCCGGCACCCATTTGAACTTGTCCGGCACCGTCAACTCTTGCAGCGCCTTGTCGTCTTTGTGGCCGCCCAAGAGTTTGCGGCTGCGCTCCTCGCCACCCTCGCCGCCGCCGATCATCATCAGCGTCCCTTCCTTGCCATAGATCTCAAATCGATGGCCACTGCCGTGATACGGCTGGACACCGCAGCTGGCGTTGACCACGGCGCCGTTTTCGAGCCGGCCCTGGACGATAATATTGTCCGGCGATGTAACGTCGAGATATTTTTTTGTATCGGTCTCGAACCACTGCGGCACCTGGGTGCTGACCACGGCGGACAACTCGGTCAATTCGCCCACCACCATGCACAGGGCGTCGAGCACATGGGCGAAGGTGATCGTCAAGGTATTCGCTCCCAGCGTCACATCGCGCTGCCAGGTGCGATCCGACGGCCGGGTGAGCACGCCGCTGTTGATCAGCGTCATATGCACCGACAGCACCTGGCCGACGTAACCCTGTTGGATGAGTTCGCGCATGTACTGGTAAGCGGGCGACGCGCGCCGCTGCAAACCGACCATGGTGCGCAAATTATTTTTGCGCGCCAACGCGGCCAACTCTTCGGCCTCTTGGGTATTGGCGCCGAGCGGCCATTCGCAGAAGACATGCTTGCCGGCTTCGAGAGCATTTTTGGCCAGCTGATAGTGCGCCGGCACCCGCACCGCCACCGCCACTGCTTCGACGCGTTTGTCGGCGTTGAGCGCCGCATCGCTGCCATAGGCGCATTCGACGCCAAACTTTTGCGCCGCCGCCTGGGCGGTCTCCGCGTGCGCCGTGCACATGGCGAACAGCTCGGTTTCCGGAATTCCCTGCAACGCCGGCACATGCGCCCGTGGCCCCCATCTGCCACCAGCGCCGATCAGACCTACGCGTAAGGGATTGGCTTGGGACATAGATTTTCTCCTCTGCGTTTGAGCTCTGGCGCCACTGCGAAGACGACGGTGGATCGTAGCAAGCGCATGGTCAGAGGTTTACGTCACGACAATGTGAAAAAGCAATCCAGATTAAGCGAACGGCTGTCAACGCATCGTAATGTAGCCGCCCTTGAAATTAAGTCGCAAGTCAAATTTGCGTAGAAAATTGAGGCCCAGCAATCCATCAACACGACTGGTTGGGGGCAAGGTGTGGCATAGAGCTTCAAGACCGACGACTTTCTTGCCAAGTGCCTCAACCTTTTTAAGGGTCAACTTCGCGCAGTATTCCACCCCGCTCCCGGTGGTGATCGCGGTTCTTGGTTGAATCGAAGCAGGGTCGTACCCCACCAGCACCGCAGTTTCCCAACTCACCAGCGTCCAGGTAGCGCCGGTATCCAAAGCGAGATTGACGACCACATCGCCACGCGGGCCATACAACTTTACTTTAACCAGAATCAGGCCAGCCTTTGGATCAAGATGATAGCTCACAGGACCGCAACCATGTCTTCCGGGAGTTTGCCGACGTAGAGAACCGCCGTGTGAGCGGCCTGAAGCTTGAGAGCTTGCCGATAGATCTCGCTGCGGTCCTTACTGTGACGCACCAGTTCGCCACGAACGATTTCGAAATCCTTGTTCTGAACCGGGTTAAGCAAAAGAATCCACTCGCCGGAGTATCGACTCTCAAGTTGTTTCATGGTCAGTACAGTTTTCATGTCTCCCTCGCCAACCAAGATGATGACGGTTGTTTCGATAACGTCGATCGTAGCGTAGCCATTTCGGCCAAGGCCTGTCAAATTGCGCAAAGTTCGAATGCCGCCATAGCCCCGTCACTTGATCCGGAATATCTCGCGGTAACTTTTGGCGTATTGCTCCAGGTTGGTCTCGACTTCGTCGGGGACGCGGCGCCATTTGATTCGCGCCGGCTCCATTTTCGCCAGCGGCGCTTGGACGTCCTTGCGCGCCGGGTTGCGCGGATTGCGTTGGCTGCCGCGCACCACGGTCTGGCCTTCCTTGGAGAGAACGAAGTCGATGAACAGCTTGGCGGCGTTGGGATTTTTCGCTTTGGCGCTAAGACCGATGCCGCCCAACTCCACCACCACCGGATTGAAACTTTCGATCCACTCCAGCGGCGCGCCCTCTTGCTTCATGGTTTCGACGCGAAAGCTGTAAACCCATCCGAGGGGAAATTCTCCCGCCGCCACCAGCTGGGCGATCAACGCATGACCGCGGCGAAACTGCGGCTCCTGCTGCGCCAACCGTTTCATGTAGCGATCGGCGTTGTCCCGGCCCCACACCGCCGAGAGCGTGCCGTACCAAGTATAGTCCCGTTCATCCATGCCGAGCTTGCCCTTCCATTGGGGATCGAGCAGGTCGGCGTAGTCTCTCGGCGCGTTTTTTTCCGCAACCAGTTTGGTGTTGTAAGCGAGCACGACGTTGTTGTGATAAACGCCGGTCCACAGCCCCTTGGGATCCTTGAAATCGTCGACGAAGGCTTCCCGTTCCGGCGACAGATAGGGAGCGAATATGTTGCGCTTGACCAAAGCGTCCATGCCGAGCACGGTGACCGCGTCAAACTCCCACTTGCCCGCCAAGGTCTCGGTGGTGATACGGTTGATCATCTGCACCGTGCCGAGGCGAACATAGTTGACCTTGAGGAAGCCATATTTTTTCTCGAAGGATTCCGCCACCGGCCTTGCCGCATCCACCGACATCGCCGTGTACCACACCAGCGAGCGCTCCTTCTTAGCCGCATCGAGGAGCTTGGCTTCATGGGGCGACTGGCCCCAAGCCGGCAGGGCGCTAAGAACGGCCAATGCAAACCAGAGGAGAAAAATGCGCCGTCCAGCGCTTGTTGGAAATTTCATCTGTACTCTCAAGAAGAATCGTCCAACCCGATCCGTGACCCCGGCGTAACGGATCGGGTTGTCGCTTGGCCTTCGCCGGGCAATGAACGTCGGCGCGGAAGATCGACGGTGCTCGCTTTCAGCTAGTCTGGGATTCGACCGCCAAACACGCGCGTCATTTCATCGCGGTCTTTTCAAGTTTGGCGAAGGTCGCGTCATCGAGCCCGCCGGTGGGTGGCAGACCGGCGCTTTTTTGAAACGCCACCAGCGCCTTCTGACTTTGGTTGCCGAAGATTCCGTCGACGTCGCCGGCGTAGAGGCCAAGATACATCAGGTAGACTTGGGTATTGCGCGCGCGCAGGTTGGGCAGCGGTCCGACCTTGAACTTCTCGTGGGCCATGGCGAGCTTTTGGTCGTATTTGTTCTTTTGAAAGTCCGGTCCGTTGTAGGCGCGGGCGAAGCTGACCCAATCGCCTCTCTTTAGCGCCGGCGCTAGTCCGTTGTTGGCGATGAAGCCGACCATGGCTTTCATCTGCGCATCTTCCGAGTCGCACATCGCGGCGACCATCTTTTCGACATCGCCGAAGCCCACCGCTTTAGCGTTGAAGCCCATGACCTGGCCCAGCCCCCATGACGTGCTCTCCAGAGCCGCTTTGCGATCGAGCTTGATGGCGCGCTGCAGCCGCGCATGTTGGTTCGCCCCGGCGGCGCCGTAGCCGCCCCATATCGGGTTACTGAGATCGGGCGCCGCGCCATCGAATTTGCCCCCGGTGAGCTTGCGAAACCAATGGCGCTCGAACAAAATCACCGGCCGGCGGTCAGCCAGAAAGCCGCAGCCTTTAGTCTCCACCGTCATCACCGCCAGCAGCGCCGGCACCCCGACACCGAGGGACTTGCCGGCTTCTTTGACACCGTCCACTGAAACCGGCTTGCCTTTGCCTTCAAACATAGGTCCTCCTTCATGACGGCGCCGAACCTGCGCCGAGTTATGCCCGCGGAAAGCCGCGGGACGGATTGTAATCAAACCGATAAATTCCTAGCCATTTCCCCATGAGTAGTGCATCGGACAATTTGCATACTACGTTATTCTACGCGTGAATGTCACAGCGACAAGCGCCGAAAAGCTACACGATGGGCGCCAACCGAGAGCAGGCGGAGCGCAATTGCGCGCGGCGCCGTTTGACGGCTCACCGGCGAAGCGATTATAGAAGTTGAACGACATGACGGGAGTCCTGACCATGAACAATCGCGCCGCGCAAATCCACGACAGTCTGAAACATCCAGTGATCGATGGCGACGGCCACTGGCTGGAGCCGGTGCCGGTGTTTCTGGAATATTTGCATGAAACGGGCGGCGCGCAATCGGTCGACCGGATGAGAGCGCTGTGGCAGCGCGGCCACGCCTGGTACCGAGCGAGTTGGGAAGAGCGCCAGCGTAGCCGCACTCGGCGCAGCAACTGGTGGGGTGCCACCAGCAACACCCTCGACAAAGCCACCGCGCTCTTGCCGGCGTTGATGAACGAACGGCTGCCGGAGCTGGGCATCGACTTCGCGCTGATCTATCCGAGCCTTGGCCTCGCCCTAAACGGCATCGCCGATGACGACCTGCGCCGCGCCGCGGCGCGCGCCTACAACATGATGACCGCCGACATGTTCGCGCCCTACGCCGCGCGCTTCGCGCCGGTGGCGATCATTCCGGTCAATTCGCCGGCGGAAGGGATCGACGAGCTCGAATACGCCATCGGCAAGCTGGGCTACCGGGCGATCATGTTGAAGGGCAACCAGGAGCGGCCGATCCCCAGCGCGGCACAAGGCAGCGATGCCAAGAACGCGCCATGGTATGTCGACACCATCGCGCTCGACAGCCCGCTCGATTACGATCCATTCTGGCAGCGCTGTGTCGACTTGGGCGTCGCCGTCACCCAGCACTCGGGCAGCGGCCGCTGGCCCGATCGCGGCTCGATCAGCAATTTCACTTTCAACCATATCGGCCACTTCGCCGCCTCGAACCACGCGTTTGCGCGGGGAGTTTTCTTGGGCGGTTTGACGCACCGCTATCCGAGCCTCAATTTCGGTTTCATGGAAGGCGGCGTCAGCTGGGCCTGCCAGCTATGCGCCGATCTGATCGAACACTGGGAGAAGCGCCGCCCCGCCGGCTTACAAAACCCCTTGGCCACCGACCTCCCAGAGCTGCGGCAATTGATCGCCAAGTACGGCGACCCACGGCTGCAAGCCAACACCGACGCGATCATGAACAGTCTGGATTTTTTGCGGCCGGAATGCAGCGTCGAAGAACTGGCGCGGCAGGAGTTCGTCACCGACGACTTCGCCGCCGCCGGCATCCAGTCCAAAGACGATATCCGGACGACCTTCGCTACCAACTTTTACTTCGGCTGCGAGTCCGACGACCGAACCACCATGTGGGCCTTCGATCCGCGCATGGGCTTTCGCCTGCGCCCGGTGTTCAGCTCCGACTTCACCCACTTCGACGTGCCCGATTTCCGCGAGGTGATTCCCGAAGCATTTGAAATGGTCGAGAAGGGCTTCGTCACCGAGCAAGATTTCCGCGAGTTCACCTTCACCAATGCCGCCACCCTGCACACGCGTAATAATCCGGACTTCTTTAAAGACACGGTGGTCGAGCGGGCGGTGGCGGAGGAGCTGGGTGTAAAGGCGGCGATGCCGAGGGCAAGTACGTAAGCGAATTAATTCCCCCCGAACTTTTCCGCGCCCGCGGTAGGCTACCGAGAAACGCTGACAGAGACCCTCGACGGTGCTCAGGACGAACGAAGTAGATTTGATTTCTCTGATCATTTCCGTTCATGCTGAGCTTGTCGAAGCATTCTGTACCTTCTGTCAGTCAACCGCTAAGAAGCTGTGAATTGTTCAGTCACCCACTCAATCGCTTTCTTCGCATCGGAACAGATCAGAAAGACTTCTTGCACCGTGTTCGGGCCGACGTAGATACACTTTACCCCGGCCGCCGTTTCATATTGGACTTTGAAGCTCGACGCGGTTCTGCCGCTGCGGCGGGAGATTCGCCCAGGCACGATTCGTGACACATGCGGGCAATCGCGGACGATCAGGCTGAGCAGTTGATCCAATCCGCCGACACGTCCGTGCTTACGTTTGATTCGGCCGTATTTCATCTCGCCCAGTCACCGGAATTTCGGGCGGGATCATGGGGTAAGAGAATCAAGCGAATGGCTCGTCGCCGATCGTCGAGGTACGATGCATCAAGCGGATATCGTCCATCGCGTAGCCACCGCAGGCCTGGTGATTGAGGCTGCGGTTGTCCCACATTACGAAATCGCCGAGAGTCCATTTATGGCGATAGACATTGCCAGGCGCGGTCTGGTAGGCAAATAGCGTGTCGAGCAACGGCTGCGCCTCGGCGTCGTCCATGCCTTCGATGCCGACGGTAAAGCGCGGCGAGACATAGAGTCCCTTGCGGCCCGTGACCGGATGGGTGCGGACCATGGGATGAAGCACGTTATTGGCCGCCTTGCGCTGGTAATACTCCTCGCCGCCTTCGCGGGTCACCGCTACTCGATGATTGCCCAACTTACTGCGCTGATTAATCCCCATGCGCCCTTCGATGCGCTTCTTAATTTCATCGGGCAGGCTTTCGTAGGCGCCATGCATGTCGGCGAATTCGGTATCGCCGCCGATCTTGGGTATCTTGTGGGCGTAAAGCATGGTCGCCAGCGAAGGCGTTTTTCTGTAGGACTGATCCGAATGCCAGAAATCCCCCGCCGCGACCACGCCGATGAATTTCCCAGCGACCTTCTCATTGGAGAGGATCGCGACTTCCGGAAAGCCCGCCACCCGTTGATCGTCGTCGAACAACATTTCCAGCGGACCAAACTTCCGGCTGAAGGCAAGTTGATGTTGCGGTTCGATATGTTGATCGCGAAAAACCACCACCTGCTTCCTGACGAAGATATCGACGATCTCATCGAAAAGCTCTTGGTCCAGCTCTTTCGACAAGTCCACGCCGGTAATAGCCACAGCGAACTTGTCTGACAGAGGTTGTGCATTTAACGCCATCGATTCGTCCTCCGCTGTTTATCTCGACAGCAAATAGGAATCAGCCGTCACGCCACCATCTTGAGTTCACAACCGTTAAAAAATCAAGGCCAGGCACAATCGCCCATCTCCGAAGCGTAGCACGCGCACGATAACCTGAACTTCTTCAGCTGTTCGTCGATTCATGAGGACTAGTGCTCCCGCGGTTAATTGCGACCACGTCGCTATTGACATCACCTGGTCATTGGTTATTCGTAGGGTTCGCTCTAGAGGCCGAGCGAATTTTCTTGGCGGAAGAACAGAAACAAGCAGCGACTCGAAAAGCAGTGTCCGGATGGAGTTGAAATGAATAATCACAGTAACACGGTCTTTATTCTTGGTGTTTTATTGGGTCTGATGCATCTCTTGCCTGGCGTTGTGCCCGCTCAGGCACCTTTTTATCAAGGCAAGACACTAACGGTGATACTCAGCACCGATCCCGCGGGAACGTCGTCGGTGCGCCTGAGGCCCCTGATTCCCTATCTACGCAAACACATCCCGGGCAACCCAACCATCGTCGTCGATTACATGGAAGGTGGCGGCGGCCGAAAGGCGGCGAATCATATTTTTAGAAGCGTTCGCGCCGACGGCCTGACGGTGGGCGCCTTGAGCGGCTCGGTCATCGCTCTGAGCCTTCTGGGCGAGAGCGGGGTCATGTACGACATCAATAAGTTGATCTATCTCGGCGCCACCGAAGGCATCGCCCATCAGGTCTTTTACACGAGAAAGGAACTGGGTCTGGACAGTTTGGAAAAGGTGCGGGCGGCGACCGGCATCAGATTGGGCTCCCAGTCCGTGGGCCATTCCGGCTACATCGCCGGACGGGTCTTTGCCTACGTGATGGGTTTAAAAGAACCGAAATTTCCGACGGGCTATACGGGCCCCGAACTCGACGTGGCGCTGCTCAGCGGCGAGATCGATGCACGGTCGAATCTGGTAACTTCAGTGATGATGCGGAATTCAGATTGGCTGGACAAAGGGATCATGAACTTCCACGCCATCGTGAATATACCCAAGGGAGAGAAGCATCCCCGTTTCGCCAACCTCCCCGAGCTCGAGAGCTTTGCCAGATCGGATACCGATCGCAAACTCGTTACCGTGTTTCGCTCCTTCAGAAATGCCGGGGCGCCGTTCGTTGTGCCCGCTGGAACGCCCAAAGACCGCGTAGAGATACTGCGAGAGGCGATGCGGCGGGCATTTAAAGATCCCGAATTTCTCGCCGACTACAAGAAAATTATCCGGGAGGATTTCGAACCGATCCTGCCGGATGAGGTAGACAAAGCGATCCGAGAGATCCCGCGCGAACCCGAGGTTAACGAATTGATCAGAAAACTCTCCGGCGCGGGTCCCATGCCTCCCAGATGACGACGGCGCTTGGTACGGGAAGTTAAACGCGCCTGCGCGCAGAACATCGTCAAAGGGCTTTCAGCCCCCTTTCGCGGTGTCCGTTAAACCGGGGATAGCTCAACTTGCCCCCCTACTGTGTTGTGTATTCACTAATGCAGGCCGACGATTCTTCTTATACGTAACTCAATCGTCGTGTTGGGAATTAGATAAGTGATGAGAACGTGGCGAGTAGGGCCTCATTTCACGCGAGAATTCTATCCTCAATGGTCACATCAAAACCGGCCATTAGTGGTCAGGGCAAAACCGGCCAACGGAGAGCGTCCGAGACGGGGTAGTATTAGCCTTTTGTCACCTGGTCAAGCAAGTCCATTTTAGTTCTCCAACTGCGCGGGCCGCATTTGAGGACGTGCCCGTGATGGAGCAAGAGGATCGGATAAAGGGTCGGGAGTCTTTTCTATTACAATCTCTTTCACGCGGTTCCATCGCGCTAAACAAGTAACGATACTAAGCCCACCCAATCAGTCGTAAACAGCCGAGCAAATAAAAACTCCCTTCTCCACTATAATATCCACGCAGCGATCGGCGAGCTTTCCTTCGATATCGGCGATGTCCTCATCCGCAAGCCCGCAGGCGGGTAAACTCGCACATGACCGTCCTCGTCTTCGAATGCCTCCGTGGTGGCTTCGATCTTCGCTTCGGGGCAGAGCCGCTTCGCAAGCAAACTCAGTTCGGTAAGATAAAGATCGACCAGGGTCTTTCTTTCGGAGGACGACATCGATTTACAACCCGCCCTTCGCCAATTTCTACCGGTCCCCATGGCCTAGCCAAGGGAGACAACTTCTACTTCCAAACGTTTCTTTCTTGCGGCGTCGACGATGTCTTCGAGTTGTTTAGCAACATGGTCGTCGATCCAGTCCGCTCCGCACTGGCCGCACACCGTGGCCGGCACCTTGCGCACCACCACAATTCCAAAATCTAAATCGGCCGTGAAAGTGGTGGTCCCATCGGTCTTTTTCCCGGCGCACAGAGGGCACAAACTCTTGCTGTGTTTTCTTGTCACCTTTTCCTCCTCGTCCGGAAATCTGCCTCGAAGTGTTCCAAATCAGGCTCATAAGCCGTGATGATATGAATCTCAGGAACCGTTTCGTCCAAGGCGGCTACAACATGCAACGGAAGGTCTTGGTTCCAGCCATAGAAAAGTGCGCTGGGATAAGGGTAATCGTTGGGATAATCCTCAATGCAATCTCCGGCCCCGAGCACTTGTAACACTCCATTTCGAGATATGTTTCGCGTAATCAGCCTTTCGAGAACATGCCTTTCCCATTGAATGTTATGACCAGAAAGAGCTGTCCTCAGTTTCGCTAAGTTCACGTGAAATTCAATTCCAGCCCACTTTACTCGACTAAGGACAACTTCCTCGATCTCCCGTTAGCTATCCTAATTTCCCCGCACCACCCCCGCAATTCGCCGGTGTATATGTTTGACAAGCGCACGAAGCCTAAGCCCCGTGCAATGGCGACCGAAGAATCCCCATCAGCGCCCCGACATCCCCCACCTTCTCCAACCCGCGAACCAACCCGGCGCTACGCTCGATATCGTCCTGGCGCAGCTGGCCGCGCGCACAGTCCTGATATTTCTCCAACAGTTCGTCGTCGGTGAGCGGTAGCGAGGCGTCGCCGCGCGGTATGTCCACGCGTGCACTTAAACTCCGCCCATCCGTCGTCCGGATCGTCACCGGGTTGCCGACGAACTCGGTGTCCGGGCCGACGTCCGCTAGGCCGGGCCAGATGGGGACATCGGGGAAGGAAAGCTGAACTTTTTTGCGGGCCGCGACGATATTGCCATCGTTGAGTTTGGCGTCGGTGAAAGTTTCCAGCGTCACCGCGTGGTCAACCACCGCGGCGGCGATGCAGTGGGGCATGCTGAACTTGGCTTGGTACGCCGTTGCCGGTTCGGAGAACGCGAGCACGCGCAAAGCGCGCTCTGAAGTGCCGACATCGACTGTCGCGATATCTTTGTCGTCGAGATGGTGTTCGCCGAGCAATTTGAACACGCCATCGAGCGCGCGGTGGGTGTGGTAGCAGCTCGGATACATTTTTAAACTGATGCCCGGTGACTCGATGTAAAACGGCTTGCCCAAGCCGTCGGCCATGCGCTCGGCGTCGTATTGGCCGGGGCCGACCAGGGTGTCGTAGAAACCGTTCTTGCCTTCGATGATATCGGCGTTGGCGGTGATCCCCGCTTGCGCCATCAGCGCCGCGGTGACGCCGTTGCGGCAAGCGTGGCCTGCCGCCATGGCGCCGGCCATGCTGCCGTGGTTGGCCGACAATCCGCAGGCGGAATTACCGGCGAGGCCCAACGCCATTCGAGTTCTCGAGACATCCAACTTGAGCAGCTTGGCGCAAGCCGCCGCCGCGCCGATGGAACCGTACCAGGTCTGATGATTGAGGCGCGCCTGCATGAGCTTGAAGTCCGCATGGAGCGCCAGCTTGCCCTCGACTTCGAGTCCGACAACGTAAGCCGCGAGCAAATCCTCACCCGACGCACCGACATGCTCGGCGAGACTCAGCAAAGCCGGCAAAACCAACACACTCGGATGGCCGATCTTCACGCCGCAGTCGTCATAGTCGAGCGCGTGGGCGATGGTGCCGTTGGCCAGCGCCGCGTCGGCCACCGCGACTTTGACTCCCGCGCCATAGACGGAAGCCTGCGCCGCGCCGCCAAGCTTAGTTACGTAGCTAGTGACGGTCTGACTCACCGGCTCGGTAATCCCAGCCAAGGAAGCCGCCAAGCAATCCAGCGCCGAGCGCTTGGCCTTGTCGACGACATCGCGCGGCAGATTCTGGTACTTCGTATCGACTATGAACTGTGAGATCTTTTCAGTAGCACCCATGATTCACCTCAGAATACAGAATAAAAAAACCACGAAAAACACGAAAGTCACGAAAATAAGAATTCAATGTCACTCCCCTTTTCGTGTGTTTCGTGTCTTTCGTGGTTAATCTCACTTATTCGAAAAATACCGGAGCTATAAGTTCCTTGCCGGCATCCGCCCACTCGTCAAACAGCGAGTCCGCTTTGTCACTGTCCGGCTCCGCGACAACGACTTTCACCACCAAGCTCGCGTCGACGCAGACTTCGCTCGCCGACATCAGCGGCTCGCCCGCCCTTCTCGCAATTGCCACAGGGTATCTACGGAATCGGCAGTCACAGGGAGCTGCGCCCTGAGTTGACGAGCTCCCTGCAACCAGGCGTGAAGCGAAGTGGCAGCAGGCTGTTCGAGGACCACACTAACGCGAGTTCCCTCGGGGGAGCGCAACGTTGCCTTCCAATTCGATAACCCCTCTCCTGGCAACTCCACTATACGTCATCGTTCCTCCCCGAACTTTGCGCCTTCGCGTCTTTGCCGGAGACAATCCGAATTTTCTACGCCGCCGCTTGCAGCGCCGTATTGTTGCCGCCACCGAGCACCGTGCCTGGCAATGCGCCAGAGTGCTTTTCTTTTTCCACCAGCACTTGGCCGTTGACGATGGTCATCTCGATGCCCACCGCTTTTTGGATAAAGCGCTTCTCGTTGCCCGGCAGGTCTTGGACCATCTCGGCGTCGCACTCGCGCACCGTCGCCGGATCGAACAGACAGATATCCGCCGCCATGCCGCGACGTAGTAGGCCGCGATCGGGCAGGCCGAAGATCGACGCCACCATGAAGGTCAGCTTGCGCACCGCTTCTTCGGTGGTCATGATCTGTTTCTCGCGCACCCAGTAGCCCAACAGGCGCGTCGCATAGCCGAAGCCCGCGTCGTAGATCAAATGCGCGCCGGCGTCGGACTGGCCGACCAGCACATAGGGGCTCTTGATGATTTCCGCCACGGCTTTTTCATCGCCATTGGTGCTAGAGGTTTGGAACTCGGTGTCCAATCCTTCTTCCAAAGATAAATCCAAGAAAGCGTCGATGACATCTTGATTGCGAATCTGGGCGATCTCGGCGACGCTCTTTTTCTCCAGCCACTTGTTCTCCGGCTTCACCGCGTTGATCAAATAGACCAAATCCCAGCGCCGCGAGAAGCGCGACGACTTCTTTTCTTCCACCGCTTCGTAGCGCATCTTCTTACGGGTCTCGGGGTCTTTGAGCGCTTCAATGCGCGCTTCCAGCGGCAGGAAGAGAATCGTCTTCCAGGTCGGCAGATCGTCGAACACTTGGGCGGTCTTCATGGTCAAGCGGTTGTTGAACAGGCGCGCGTTGCACAATGGATAGGACTGCACACCGCGGCTGATGGTCTCGCCGGCCAGGTCCAAGAGCTCGCGCCATTCGTTGGGTTTGTCCCAACGATGGGTGATGCTCTGCCAGATCACCGGCCGACCGGAACGGGACGAAATCGCCTCGAACAACTTCACGCTGTCAGGCATCGACACCGACACGCCCAACGAGCCGCGGGAAATCTGCACCACGCCCTGATTGATCTCGCCCATGGCGCAGGCCAGTTCGATGATCTCCTCGTCGGTGGAAAACCGGCTCTGGATCGGCGTGCCGTCGGCGTACATGTGAACCGGATTTTGATTGGTCGAGAAGCCCGCCGCGCCGGCGCGGATGCTCGCCTTCAAGACTTCTTTCATCTGATGGATTTCCGCCGGCGTGGCGGCGCGCTCGATGGATGCTTCGCCCATGACGTATTGGCGCAGCGCGCAGTGGCCGACCAAGGACGCCACGTTGACGCCGAGATTGCCGCGCATGGTGTCCAGATATTGGCCGAAGGTGGTGAAACCCCAGGGCACGCCGGCCTTCAAAGCCGGAAAGGTGATCGCCTCGACGCGCTCGAAGCTGCGCAAGATGGTATCGCGATCCGCTTCCTTGCACGGCGCCAGGGACAAGCCGCAGTTGCCCGGGATAACCGTAGTCACGCCGTGATAACAAGAAGAAGTCGCCAACGGGTCCCACAGTAATTGCGCATCGAGATGGGTGTGAAAGTCGATGAAGCCCGGCGACACCGCCAGACCATCGGCATTGACCACTCGCTTGGCGCTGCCGTTGATGCGCCCGGTCTCGACAATCTTTCCGTCCTGCACCGCCACGTCGCCGAGGTAAGACGGCAGCCCGCTGCCGTCGTAAATCCGTCCACCTTTGATCAAAATATCGTAAGCCATCAGAGACCCTCCTTGGGTTGTCGGCAATTTTCCTGAGCTTAGCGAGACAATGGCGCTACTGTCAACCGAAAGCCCCGGCGTAAATTCTTGCGCCAACTAGAGATTTCCACTAATCTCGGCAACGAACCCAACGCCAATCCAAACCAAACCAAACTGGAAATCCCTATGAAACTTCGCACCGCCATCGCGATCAGCTTATCCCTCGCCGCCGCTCCGGCCTGGAGCCAGACCCCAAAAACCGCCGCCGAACTGGGTGCCTACAGCGGCACCGATCGGGAGAAAATATTGTTCGAGGGCGCCAAGAAAGAAGGCAAGTTGGTCTGGTACACGACGCTCGCCACCGATCAGAACAAACAGATCTCCGCCGCCTTCGAGAAAAAATATCCCGGCGTCGCCGTCGATACCTTCCGCACCGGCTCGAGCGCGTTGGCGCAGCGGCTGCTGACCGAAGCCAAAGCGCGCCGTTACATCGCCGACGCCATCGAGACCACGCCGCCCGGGCTGATGACCTTTCGCGACAACAAGTTGCTACTGCCCCTCACCTCGCCCCATCTCGCCGCCTTTCCCGAGGACGCCAAAGAGCGCGCCAACAAGACCCTGGTCTACTGGACCACCGTGCGCGAATCCTACGTCGGCCTGTCCTACAACAAGCGCCATCTGAACGCCGCCGACGTGCCGAAAAACTTCGACGGCCTGATGCGTCCGGCGTTGAAAGACAACTTGGGCATCGCCGGCGAGGACACCGGCGCGCGCATGATCGGCGCCATGGTCAAAGTCAAAGGCGAGCCCTGGGTGCGCAAGCTCAAGGAACAAAACATGCGCATCCACATGATGGCCGGCAGCGCGCTCACCCAACTGGTCGCCGCCGGCGAAATCTACGCCTCGCCGAGCCAGTTCTACAGCGCGACCAATGTTGCCGCCAAGCGGGGTGCGCCAGTGGCCTGGATGCCGATGGACTTGGTAGTCGCCAGTGCCGGTGGCGCCGCCGTATCGGTCAGCGCGCCTCACCCTCACGCCGCGTTACTATTCACCGACTTTTTGATGAGCCCGGAAGGCCAGAAGTTATATGAAGACCTATTCTTCGGCGTCGCCCAAAAAGACTACGGCTGGAAAAAATGGTACCCGGAAAAAGCCGGCACCCTGGCGCAATACGAAGAAGCGCTGGACGGCTGGCATAAGCTAATGAAGGAGATCACCCGCAAGGGGCCGTGACGGAAGTCGTGATCGTGGTCGTGATTCGTGGTCGTGATTCGTGCTCGTGCTCGTGATTCGTGTTCGTGGGACCGGAGCGAACGTGGGTAAAGTTTGCAGCTGGCAGATCGATCGCTAATCCGTCATACCGGCGCAGGCCGGTATCCATCCGATTCAAATATCGCGCAATCCAGAAAATGCTGGGTTACGCTCCGCTAACCCAACCTACAAAGTTTTAATTTTTTGCGCCCTTTGCGTTCTTTGCGGCCAATCCCCAATTCCGACTCCCCTACTTTGTGCCCTTTGTGCTCTTTGTGGTTACCTCTCCCCTCACGACAGCAGCAACTCCAGATCGTCCCGCGTCAAATTGCGCATCACGCTGTTATCCGCCGTGATAATTGCATCGGCCAAGTCGCGCTTGGATTTTTGTAGTTCCAAGACTTTTTCTTCCACGGTGTCGCGGGCGATCAATCGGTACGCGAAGACCTTGCGGGTCTGGCCGATGCGGTGGGCGCGGTCGATGGCCTGGGCTTCGACCGCGGGATTCCACCAGGGATCGAGTAGATAGACATACTCGGCGGCGTGCAGGTTCAAGCCCAGGCCGCCGGCTTTCAAGCTGATTAAAAACAATTTCGCGTTGGGATCGTTCTGAAACTCCTCGACCTTGGCCTGGCGATCGCGAGTGCGGCCGTCGAGGTAGACGTAGGGGATATTTAGCTTGTCCAGGCGGCTGCGTAGGATCGCCAGCAGGCTGGTGAACTGGGAAAACACCAGCGCCTTGTGATTTTCATCGAGCACCTGTTCGAGCTGGGCGAGCAGCGTATCGATCTTGGCGCTGGGCTCGCCGACTTTCTTCTTGTCGATCAAGCCCGGATGGCAAGCCGCTTGGCGCAAACGCAAGAGCGCTTCGAGGACTTGAATCTTGTACTGCCCCGAGCCTTCGCCGGCGCCGTTTTTCAACAGGCGCGCCCGGTAGAAATCGCGCAGCTCGTTGTAAAGCTTTTTGTCGTTGCCTTCGAGATCGCAGTAGATCGTCTGCTCGGTCTTCTCCGGCAGCTCCGGCGCCACCTGCGCCTTGGTACGCCGCAAGATAAACGGCCGCAGCGCCTTGCCGAGTACCTGGCGCGTGCTGTCGTCGGGATTCTTGCCGGCGCGGCCGAACACAGACGCGCTGCCGAGCATGCCGGGATTGAGGAATTCAAACAGGCTCCACAATTCGCCTAAATGATTTTCCACCGGCGTGCCGCTCATCGCCAAACGGTGATCGGCCTTGACCAAGCGCACCGCCTTGGCCGCCAGCGTGCTGGAGTTCTTGATCGCCTGGGCTTCATCGAGGATGCAATAATCGAAACGAACGTCCTTGAACGCCACGACATCGCTGCGCAACGTGCCGTAGGTGGTGAGCACGACATCGTAGTTGTCGAAATGTTCGCCCGGCTTCAAACGCGCCGCGCCGGTGTGATCCAGGATGGCGAGCTTAGGCGTAAAGCGCGCCGCTTCCTGCTTCCAGTGAAAGATCAACGAGCGCGGCACAACGACCAAGGCGGGCGGCGGCGAGTTGTCCGGGTCGGTGCGGCGCAGCTCCCGGCGCGCTTCGAGATGCGCTAACACTTGAATGGTTTTGCCCAGCCCCATGTCGTCGGCCAGACAGCCACCGAAACCGAAGCGCTGGAGAAACTGCAGCCAACCCAAACCTTCGAGCTGATAGTGGCGCAGCTCGCCGTGGAACTCGCCGGCCGGCGCCGCCGCGGCGACGCCGGAAAAATTCTGTAGCTCTCGGCGCACCCGCTCGAACACGGCATCGAAGGATATCGCCGGCTCGCTGGCGAGCAGGGCATCGAGCAGTCCGGCCTGCGAGCGCGCGAAATGCACGCCGTCGCCCTCGAAGGTGCCGAGGCCGGCGAGCATGCTGTATTTGGTCAACCACTCTTCGGGAATGATGCCGAGCGAGCCGTCGTCCAAGCGCACCGTTGCGTCGCCTTGCTTGATCGCCCGCAATAAGCGCGGCAAACCGACCTTGGTGTCGCCGAACTCGGCGGCGCCGTCGATACCGAACCAATCGACCCCCGAGTTCACCTGCATGGTCAGGGCGCCGGCGTTGCGATACAAGCTGCCCTGAGCTTCGATATGCCAGCCTTCGGCCGATAGCACGCGCACCACCCGGCCCAACTGATCCGGCGCGATCTGTAAGTCGACCCGGTCGTATTCCCAACCCTTGCGAAAACCCAACTGCTTGAGGCGCGCCAGGGCGCCCTCCTCGGCCGCGCGATCGCGGGTCACCAGGCGGCGTTGTTCCTTTTGATAAAAGCCACCGCCGCGATCCTGCTGCGACACCAACGCGCCGCCGTAGTCGAAGGACAGCTCGGCGGTGAGTCGCTCGCGGCTCCAGCTATTGCGCTTGCCGGGTTTTAAAAACAGCCGCGGCCGCGGCGCGCCGGCGACGGTTTCGAACTGCAACTCGGCGGGCAACTCCAGCCGTGGCCGGTTGGGGATCGACACCAATTCGTCGAGAAAGACTTCGCTATCCTCGGCGGCAAAGGTTACCGCCACCGGCCCAATCAACACCGACACCCAGGCAAAGGCGCCGTGATCGTTCAAGCGCGCGATACGACCATCGTGAAAGATCAAACCACCGGGTATCAACAATAGTGGCTCCGACAAACTCAATTCCGCCGCGCCGCGGCGCAGCGAGCCGGCCAGCCGGTAGCGCCCACCATCGCTCTCGCGCTCTACGGTCAAACACAGCTCCCAGGCCGGGCCATCGTCCCATTGCAGAGGCGTATCGCTGTGCAACTTCGGACTGCGCAACAGGCAGCGGCCCGACTGGCACATGAGCGGCAGCGCCAGCTCCCAGAGATTTTCCGGCACGGCGAACAACGACGGCGCGCTGTCGTAATAAGAAGAATAACTGTAACCCAAGTCCTGGCGCGCGCCGAACAGCATGGCGGCGATGCGCCGGTCGGTGGCATCGGTGAGCGCTTCGACTTCGCGCGAATAAAGCCGTTGGCTTTTCAGCTTGCCCCAGTCGCCGTTGGTCTTGCGCTCGCGTCGGGCGACTTCGATGGTCAACTTGCCGCGGCTCACGGTGTAGTCGACATCGATTAAATAAAATAACTCGCGCTCCGGCGTCGGCCGGTCATCAAACGGCGTCACCGCCGGGGTCAAGGCATAGCGCAGGGTCTGGAGCTGCTGTTGCCAGCCCGGCGCTTGGCCCTTGGGCGGCCGAGACCGCGCCACCACCGGTCCGCCCGGAAGTAAACTAGCGCGGCGCTCACCCAGATAATCTTCGGAATCGAGAATTTTTTTCAGGCAGCCGCGTTCCTCCGCCGCCAACGCGGTGGCCCAGATATGCTTGCAGGCATTCGAGTCGCCGGTGAAAAATGGACAGGTACACGAGTAGTCGAGAAAGCCGTCGGCCACCGACAAGCTGACCCGGTAAACCTGCGAGCCTTGCACCCGGGCCGACACCGCGCGCTCGCCGGCGTCGAGCAAACGCACCGCCCCATGGCCGTAATAAGTGCGCCCGCGCTTCTGCGTGATCGTCGCGGTCTCGGCGTCGAGTTCGTCGGTGAGGTAACCCATTTTGAACTGACAAGGTTAACCCACACACCGAAAGAAGTCCACGATTGTGGCTACGAAACTATCGATTGGCGCGGTAAATAGTTGATTGCGCGGGCTGAACCGGAATCGGAGTAGCTCTCGCAAAGGCGCGAAGGCGCAAAGTGACGGGCCACGGCCCGTCAGTCGGAAAAGAAACAACCGAACTGGAGAAGGCGTTTCCTAGGATCGAAGGATTCCTTATCTTACCTTAGCGTCTTTGCGCCTTTGCGAGAGAAATTCCGACTTGACCAAAGACCGCCATCGGATTGACAACTCAGCGCGGCGCGTGCGACAAAATCTCTGAACAATTTCCTGGAGGCAGCATGAAAAATAGCAGCCAGCGCATCATCGACGCCGACGGCCATGTGCGCGAGACCGACGAAGAAATCATCGAATTCATGTCCGCCGGTTACCGCAACCGGCGCGACGCCATGCTGTATTTTCCGCTGACGCCGCACCATGGCTGGCATCGGTCGATACCGGCCAACGATTTCCGGCCTTCAGACTTCCGCGTGCCCGATTGGCGCGAATGGGCGGCGAAACTCGACGAAGGCGGTTTTGAATTGACCGTGCTCTACCCGACCCGCTTCATGCATATCGGCCAGATCGGCAATCCGGTCTACGCCATCGAACTGTGCCATGCCTACAACGATTATCTGCATGAGCGCTTTTTGCGCCACGACCGGCGCTTTCGCGGCATGGCGATTTTACCCTTGCAAGATCCCAAGGCAGCGGTGAAAGAATTGCGCCGGGTGGTTAAGCGCTATGGTTTTGTCGGCGGCATTTTGCCGGCCGATGGCTTGCAGCTGCCGTTGGGCCATAAACAATATTGGCCGGTGTACCAGGAAGCCGACCGGTTGGGCTGCGTGCTGTCGGTGCATTCGTGCAACTCCCTGCGCGACAACGACCGTTATCTGGTGCCCAATGAAGCCGCTACGCTGACGCACGTGATCCCGCAAATGCGCCAGTTCACCAACATCATGTTTTCCGGCGTGATGAATAAACTGAAAAAACTCCGCCTGGGATTTTTGGAAGCCGGCAGCGGCTGGGCGCCCTACCTGATCGACAAGATCGAAGATCGCTTGCAGCGCGTGCCGCCGTCCGAACGCCCCGTGCTGCCGAGCGAGCTGTTAGCGCGCAAGCAGCTCTATTTTCAATGCGGCGAGGAGATGACTACCAAGCGCGACGTCGAACTATTGGGCGACGACTGTCTACTCTGGGCCTCCGACTTCCCCCACGAAGCGACCAGGACCGACATGAAAAAGTTAGTGCGCGAACATTTTGCCAGAAAAGATTTGAGCCCGGCGGCAAAAAAGAAAACCATCTACGACAACGCCAAGCGGTTCTACGCGCTGTAAGCGGGTAACAAGGGGTGGGTATTGACGCACACGACGGCTACCGGCACTGCCCTTCTCAACGCGATGGTTAGCTTCCGGTAGGTTTCAGCCGCAGCTTGGGTGGACGGGATACGACCGGGTGGGCGGATTCTTTTTCTTTCTTTTTCAAGTCGGCACAGATCGCCGACAAGTCGTAGTTGAATTTTGCCGCATGGACTTCTCTGGCCTTGCGAACTTCATCTACTATGGGATCTGATTTCATGGTTCACCGCCTCCCAATTCTTCGGGCGAACAAATAACCGGGCTCTCATACCCCGCCGCTTCGATGACGGCTCTGATTCGTGCTTTCATTTCGGCGTTGTTGATATGGCGAAAATTCCAAGTCAAAAGAAAATCCATTCCGTGCACGGTCGCCAGTGCTATATGCAACGCATCTTCGGGACTCGCTAAAGGTATCGCTCGATCATCCAACAACCGCTTGGCTAATGAATCATGGGAATGTCCCCGATCACGACGAGACTTTCGCCGCGGCCAAAGCTCTTGGTCGTCTTCTTGGCAACGGCCGCTTGGGCTCCACAAAGTTCACACTTCATGATTCTTTCGTTACGAAAAGACTCCCGACCCTTTTCCTCACTCTGGCTGCGGGATAACTGCTTACCGTTCAGCGGCAGCCGCATCAGATAACAGAACCCGACGCGCGCACACAATAGCGACTGTCACACTGCAACAGTTTGGTTAACTCGCATCGAGACCATCGAAGTAGTCTTCATCCTGCTTCAGGATCTTTATCTCTTCGGCTGGCGACACGCCGATGTGAGCATCCATCATAAGTTCAACCAACATGCGACCGTCTATCAGGACGATTGAGATCTGCAAATTGGATGCGTACGCGATCGCGTCTGCTGAAAATGTCGAGGTCGTGATGAAGATGCCCTTTCTTGCGCGCTGGCCCTGCAGCGCGCCAGCGAAACGTTGAATCTCTGGCCGGCCCACCGTGTGTTGCCACCGCTTGGCTTGCACGTAGATGGAGTCCAGGCCAAGGCGATCCTCCTTGATGATGCCATCAATCCCCTCATCGCCGCCACCACCGACTACCTTTCCTGCATCTACGAGCGAACCGCCGTATCCGAGGCCCACAAGGACGTCGATGACTAGCTGCTCAAAGCTAGTAGGAGTGACCGCCTTAACCCGCTCGAGCAACTGGACGCCCAGCGACTCGCGCAGGCGTTTGTAGCCTGCACGAATCTGTTCGTCTGGCGTGAGCTCCTGTGAAATGATCGCTGCGGGCGCAGGCACATCAGGGGTGGCTTCAGCCGGCGGCTGGCGGAACGCCTGAAACTCCGGGAACCTCGACAAAAATGGAATGTCGATTCGCTTCGGCTTTTCTGCAAGGATTCCTCGACCGCGTTCCGATATCTCATAGACACCTCGTTTTGGTGATCCGATGAGCGCTGCCTGTTTAAGATACGAGTAGGCCCAGGCAACACGATTAGCGAACGTGGTCTGCCGACCACTGGGCAGAAGTTCCGCAAGATCCTGCTCTGTGAGACTGAACTCTGAAGCGAGTGCGTGGCGCACCTCGACGGACGTACGTGGCGATTGTTGGCCAAGTAGTTGAAGAGCGGGGAGCATCAAGGTTTGGAAATCGGGAACTGGCATTGCATCCTTAAGGTGTCGAACTAACCATTGCGTGAACAGACCTCGTATTTTGGATACCCAACGATCATCAATTCGAAACTACTCCTGCAATCAATAAGTTGTCAATTATCGCCGTCGCTCCCGCCCCTCTACTGCTGAAGCGATTTGATAAATCCACTCTGGTCCAATTCCCTAACGATCCGCCCATCGGCATGATCCTCTGGCTTCGACCCTTTGGCTTTTGGATTCGATCCTTCGAGCCCTTTCAACAAACTGGCAACGCCGGTCACTGACGGATGGGGCGGGACGACGAAGTTGTTTTTGATGATCAGGTCGTAGCTCTCGTCCAGCAGCTCGCGGTCGTCGGTGCGGAAAATTTTACCCATGGTCCTGACCGCGAAGGCTTTGTCGCGTTGGCCGCGCACCGCGCCTTCGATGTAGGCGCGCAGGAAGCGGCGCACGGTGTCTTCGTTGCTGCGCAAAAACTTGCGCGTCGTCACCACACCATTGATGTGGTACTCGTTGTCGAGCTTGGACATGTCGAGGAGCTCGCGCAGCTTGGCCTTCTTGGCTTGCAGCGTCGCCGGCGGGCTGAGGGCGGCGGCTTGAATCCTCCCTGTGGCGATCGCCGTGACGGTTTCCGCCGGCCCGGCGGTTTGGGTCATGGTGATATCGCGCTCGGGATCGATGCCGTGCAGTTGCAACGCGAAGCGCGACGCCAGATCGGACAAGGTGCCGAAACGCGTCGTGCCAAATATTTTGCCTTTCAGATCCTCCATGCGGCGGATATCCTGCCGGCTGTAAATCCAGAAGAGAAACTTTTTGACGATGGTGGCGATGATCACCGTGTCGGCGCCGGCCAAATTGGCCTGGATCGACGCCGCGCCGCCGAGCTGAATGATCGGCAACTCGCCGGCGAGCATCGCTTGCAGCGCCAGCGAACTGCCGGGAATGCTGATCGCCTCGACGGCGAGCCCATTTTTTTCAAAGTAGCCGCCCTCTTTGGCCAGCCACATCGCCATCTGGGTCGCCGAAGTGGAACCGCCGCCGATGCGCAGCCGCTCCAACTTTTTTTCCTGCGCTTCAGCGCCGGGCGCCATCAGCAACCATGCCACGACCATCGCGCATGCCATCGATATTCTAATCATCACTCACCTTCCTTAGCGCCAAGCTCATAGAAACCATCATCCTTGGCGCGCTCGGCGACGCTCTTTTTACTCCACAGCTTCCACGGCCAGGGCGCCGGCAAGGTGCCGCACCACTGCTGACTGCGCGCCTGGTTATCCGCCAACAGTTTTTCGTAGAGCCGGACAAACTGCTCGACATCATAATCGGCGGAGCTCGCCACCACTTGCCGCGAATGCCGATTGACGATCACCCGGCGCGGCATTGCCGCCGCGCTAGTCTCGCCGCCGCTCACGGCGATCTCGAAAACCCAGCCGAAGACGCGTTCGCTAGTACTGCCAGAAACAATCGACAGCTCGGCCGCCGGGCAACGCGATTTCACACGGGCGAGCACCAACGCCTCAGCTTCGGACTTGGTTAACGCTTCCGGCGACTCGGTCATTTGGTTTGCAGAAAATCGCTCACCAGCCGGTTAAATCTTTCCGCCTGATCCCACTGCACCCAATGAGCGCACTGGTCGAACAGATGAAACTCGGCGTGTGGAATCAGTTGAAACAACAACAGCCCCCGCTCCACCGACACGCCGCGGTCCTGGTTGCCCCACAGCAGCAGCGTTTTGGTTTTGAGCTTGGGCAGTTCGTCGACCAGCGAGCGCGGCGGCTTGACGCCTTTGCGCGCCAGCGCGGCCTCCTGGTTTTTACCGATGCTCGCCTCATAGCGCGCCCGCACCAACTCTTCGGTCACCAGCTCTTTGCGGTGCAGCGTGCCCAAGGTCAGCGTGCGCATGTTGTCCAAGCTGGGAATATATTCGCGCAGCTCCTCGGAATGTTTCTGCCCCAAGGCTTGCGACTCGGCCGAACCTTTGGGCGCTAACGTGCCGCTCGTCGTCGTGACGAACTTGCCGACCCGCGGATCTTCCAACGCCAAGCGCGCGGCGATGTAGCCGCCGACCGAATTGCCGATAACATGATAACGGTCGAGCTTGAGCGCATCGATGAAAGCCCTGGCGTGGCGCACGCGGTACTCGATGGACAGGTCGGCGGGATTGTCGCTCCGGCCGTAGCCCGCTTGGTCGTAGGCGTAGACGGTGAAGCCGGCGGCGGCCAGCGGCTCGATGTTCAACTGCCAATTGACCTGCGCCGACGCTCCCGGCGCGGCACCGTGAAACATGACGACGGGAAAGCCGCCGCCTGCTTTGACGTAGAAAGTTTTCAGCCCGTCGGCGTCGATGAATAACTCTTCCATGCTACTTGCCAATGCCCGCCTCGGCGTAACGCAGCACCTTGCCGCCTTTAGGCGCGCGGGTCGGCCCGTAGGGCGTGTTTTTTTCAATGTAGATGCACGAGCCGGCGGTGTAAGTTTTGCCGTCGATCTCGACCTCGCCTTCGAGAACGTAAAACATCTCGTGGTAGGGATGGCTGTGCACCGGAATATCGGTATCCGGCCCCCAGTTACGGATCATCATCTCCGGCCCCGCCCCGCCGGGCGAGACATGCAGCCACTTGGTAAAACCGCGGCCGCTTTTTATTTGCTCGACATTATTTTCGTTAACGACATGTATTGCCATTATTCCTCCTGCGCAATTTCAGAAGGGCAACCACAGGGGATTGCCCCTACAATTCCGAGTCCCATATTTTGTGACCTTTGTGCTCTTTGTGGTTAAATTTTCTTATCCGACCGCCGCCGTCTGTCCTAGATTCCGCTCGCTCTCCGGCACCCACTTCTCGTAAGCCGGGATGACTATCATCTGGTTCTTCGCCGGATCGCGCACCACGCAGCGCGGATCTTCGCCGCGCTGGACTTTTTCGACTTCGCGCAAATACATCTGGCGCAGCTTGATAATGCCATCATCGATGGCCGGCCCAAGGTTTTCATTTTCGCGGTCGGCGATCGACGGCATGCTGTCGACCACCATGCCGTCTTCGATGAAATGGAGCGGTGGGATCGGATAGCCCAACTCGGGATTGTCCGATTCCATGTATTCCTTGTACGGCGCGATGAACACCTGCGGCGGCTTCCAACGTTTGCTGAATGGATCGCCTTCGTACTTGCCCGGATTATCCGCCGGCTTGAAGCGCACGCGCATGAGCAGCGTATGGGTGTCGTCGATGGGCACGCTCCAGCGCGCCGCCGACACCGGCGTGTTGGCGTTCTCACCCGACAGATAGCGCCCGCCGCTACCACCGCAGCTGACGCCGGGCATGAGCAAGTGGTGTTCGCGGTAGTTTAAGATGCCGGGCTCCTTGGTGTTGCGATAGGCTTTGTAGACCATGCCCCACTCGGTTTCGTGGAAGCCCAGCTCCGGCTCGGTGCTCATGATGTCCGGCCAGGCGCCGCCATGGGTGAAACTCGGATGCACCGGGTCCATGCCGTTCTCGACGCATTGCAGCCAGTTGCAGTTTTGAATCCCTTGAACGGTAATATAAACCTCGCCGTCGCCGACGAGAAAATTATAGCGCGGCACCAGCGGCACCGGCTGCGGCCCAAAGTAAGCGAAGATCAAACCGCCTAACTCCTCCACCGGATAGGCCGGCAGCTTGATCGATTCTTTTTTCAGCTCGCTATTAGGCGGCTCGCCGGGAATCTGCCGGCACTGGCCGTCGCGATCGTAGAGCCAACCATGATAACGGCAGCGCACGCCGTCCTTCTCGACGTCGCCGAGGCATAAATTCGCCCGCCGGTGCGCGCAGTAAGCGCCGATGACGCCGACCTTGCCGTTGCCGTCGCGAAACAAAACCAAATCCTCGCCGAACACGCGAATGAAGGTCGGCTTGATTTTCAAATGCGCCGAAATCCCCACCGGCCACCAATAGCGGCGCAAAAACTCCCCCATCGGCGTCCCCTTGCCGGTGCGCGTGAGGATCTCGTTTTCTTCCTTGCTGGTCTTGTACATGGAATTGCCTCCGGAGATTTAACCACAAAGAGCACAAAGGTCACAAAGAATTAATCTCGGAATGTGTATCGGCCCGCAACCCTTTACGTCCCTTGCGGCCACTTTCCCAGTCCGAACCGGTCCCAACTTTGTGCCCTTTGTGCTCTCTGTGGTTAATTTCTTTTCCTAATGTCCCAATATCTTCTTCATCCGCTCGATCACATCTGCCGGTTGGGTCATGACTTTGCGGCCGATGGCGGTTAATTCTTCGCCGGTAACCGGCTCGATTTCCCAGCCGCGGCTCTTGGCTTCGGCGACGAACTCGCCGTCCACCAGCGCCTTGTTGAAAGCGTCGCGCAACATCTTCACCCGCTCGACGGGCACGCCCGGCGTGGTCGCCAGCGGCCGGCCGATGTAGTCCGGCGATAACAAGACCGTCGCCAAACGGCGCGTCACTTCGGGCGCTTTGCGTTTGTCCATCAGCTCATGGAGCGTGGCGACGTCTGGAATTCGCCCGTCGCGCTTGGCGCCGCCGGTGATGAGAATCCGCGCGAAGCCGCTCTTCGCCCAGCTCTTACTCGGTTCGCTGCCGAAGTAGCCTTCCAGACTGCCGGCGCGGCACTGCACTTCGTTTTTCTGAATCGCCAGGTCGATCTCCGCCGCGCCTGGATAGCCGAGCACGAGATTGAACTTGACGCCCAGTGCTTCCTCCACCAGGCGCGGAAAGTAATGGCCGACGGTACCCAGTGCCGTGGCGCCGCAGCGCGGCCCCTCGGCGGCGCCGCGCATGTCCTCGATGGTTTTGAACGGCGAGTCGCCGCGGATGTAAATAATCCTCTGAGTCTGCTCCGGCGAGCCGATCCAGACAAACTTGGTCCAATCGAACAGCACTTCTTTCGAACCGATCAGCTGATTGAAAAATAACCCAGGGGTGAAAAAGCCCAGGGTCAAGCCGTCCGGCTTGGCGACGCTGTAGAGATAATTCGCCGCGGTCAGCGAACCGGCGCCGGGCATGTTGTGTAAAATAATTTGCGGCTTGCCCGGTATATACGAGCTCATCGCCCGCGACAGCACCCGCCCCCAGAGATCGCTGATGCCGCCGGCGGAAAAGCCCAGCACCAGCCGAATGGTTTTACCTTCGTAGAAATCGGCCTGCGCCAGCGCGGAACCGCTCATGCAAGTAAGCCAGACCAACACGCCAAGTCCACGCCGCAGGTGCGCCCAGGTTACGCGGAAAATCGCCCACGGAAACTTATCCATAGGCTACTCGTTTATAGCTGGTTAACCTTCTCGTCAAGCACGAGAGCGGATAAGTTGCATCGCGCTTGACAGAAAAATTTCCCGGTGGAATGGTGACGCAAGTCTCGGAGGGCATCACTATGACCATCGGCTTATCCCACGGCGGCACGACCATCTACAGTTCGACCGCGCCATCGAATCGAGTTCTCGTCGGCACCCGCGAAGGCGTCGTCGCCATCGAGCGCGACGCGCCTGGTGCCACCTGGCGCGTCAGCCATCGCGCGGCTATCGAAAAGCATATTAGCTCCATCATCAAAGAACCCGAAAGTGGCCTGCTCTTCGCCGGCGCCTTCAAGGGCGGCGTCCTGGTCAGCGCCGATGAGGGCAAAAGCTGGCAAGCGCGCAATCACGGCATGAGCCAAGAGGATGTCTATTCCTTGGCGGTAAAGAACATTGACGGCCGGACGCACCTATTCGCCGGCACCGAGCCGGCGCATCTGTTTGTCAGCGAAGATCTCGGCGCCAACTGGCGCGAGCTAGCAAATCTCCGTTCGGTGCCCAGCGTTGCCAACTGGAGCTTTCCGGCGCCGCCCCATATCGGCCATGTCAAACATATCAACTTCGATCCCGACAATCCCAACACCATCTACGCCTCCATCGAAGTCGGCGCCCTGCTGCGCAGCACCGACGGCGGCGAGAGCTGGGAAGAAATCACCGGCCTTTACGAAGACGTGCATCGGCTGATGATCCATCCGAGTAACGGCAATTTTCTCTACGCCGTCACCGGCCGCGGCCTCTATGCCAGTCAAGAACGGGGCGCCCAGTGGGAACAATGGACTCGGCGCGAAGATGACATCGGTGGCTACCCGGATGGCTTGGTGTTTCGCCCGAGCGATCCCAAGTTGATGTTCATGACCGCCGCCCACGACGCGCCCGGCACCTGGCGCAAGAGCCACTTCGCCGGCGCGCGCATCTCGCGCAGCCAAGACGGCGGCCGTAGCTGGGAAATTTTAAAGAACGGTCTACCCGACCGGCTGCAAGCGAGCATCGAAGCGTTCTGCCTGGAGGAAGCCGGCGCATCCACGGAAATCTTTGCCGCCACCACCGCCGGCGAAGTTATCTACAGTAACGACCTAGCAGCCCGTGGTAGAAGTCCGATTTTCACAAAACGCTAGGCATCAGTGCGAGGCGGTGACGAGAGATCATAAATATTCTCCGATCGAGTCCTCGGCGCCGATGAGCAGCGACTTGGTCACGTAGTCGCACCCACAGAGCAAAA
>CAMDBU010000042.1:0-32500 GCA_945889495.1 Syntrophobacter sp. SbD2
CCACGGTGTGCGAACGGGCGATGGTGGCGGTGAGTTTTCGCAGCGCCTGGGACATCAAGCGCGCCTGCAAGCCCATGTGCGAATCGCCCATCTCGCCTTCGATCTCGGCTTTGGGCACCAATGCGGCAACTGAATCGATAACCAGCACGTCGATGGCGCCGCTGCGCACCAAGGTCTCGGCGATTTCCAAGGCTTGCTCGCCGTGATCCGGTTGCGATACTAGCAAGTCATCGGTCTTCACGCCGAGTTTTTGGGCATAACTCAGATCGAGCGCATGCTCGGCGTCGATATAGGCGCCTATGCCGCCGCTCTTCTGCGCTTCCGCGACGATTTGCAATGCCAGCGTAGTTTTGCCGGAGGATTCCGGGCCATAGATTTCCACCACCCGGCCGCAGGGCACGCCGCCGATGCCGAGCGCTATGTCCAGCCCCAGGGAGCCAGTGGAAATGGTCTGCACGTCTTTGATAACGCCGCCCTCGCCGAGCTTCATGATCGCGCCCTTACCGAACTGTTTTTCGATCTGGCTGACGGCGAGGTCGATCGCCTTCTCCCGATTTGCATCCATTGCCTGCCTCCTAGTCGATTGGCTGGTCGTTAAGCTTGATTACTTTCAGTTGCGTATATGCCGCGCCCGCGGGCTTGAGTTCACTTTGAAACAGAATGACTCGGTCGATTGTCGTCACGCCGAAGTCGCGCTCGCGCCAACGGTCCAAAGCCAATTTCACATCGCCCGTTCTGGACTCGCCTTGACGCCAGCGGCCGATGGTCAGATGCGGCGTGAATTTTCTCGCTTCCAGGGAAAATCCCAGCGGCAAGAGCGCGCGATCTACGGCCGCCGCCAAGCGCGCCAACTCGGCGCCAACAAATCCCACCCAAAAAATTTTTGGCTGTCGCACATTCGGAAATACCCCTAGACCTTTAGCATTTATGGTAGAGCGCGGAAAGGGGGTTATGGCCAGTTCCAAGGCGTCGGCAATGGCTTGCACCTGGCTCGCTTCGATGTCGCCCAAGAACTTGACGGTGAGATGAAAGTTGGCCGGTGGGACCCAACGGATGGCTGGAAATATCGGCTTAAGTTCGGCGATCGCGGACTCGATATTGGCGACGGCCGCCGGCGCGAGCTCGACGGCGATGAAGGCGCGGATCACGGCGGCGGCTCAGCTCGAAAGCAATTGGCGCAGCCAGTTGAGTGCCGCTTGGGCTGTGCCTTGGACGATCCGTTCGCGGTCGGTGAGCACCATCAGGTTGAGGAGTTTTGCTTCGTGAAAATTCTCCATGCAGATGCTCGCCCAGACCGTGCCCACCGGTTTGTCCGGGCTGCCGCCGGACGGGCCGGCGACGCCGGTGATGCTGAGGCCGATGGCGGCGCCGCTGCGCTGGCGCATGCCCTGGGACATTTCCAGGGCGGTCTCCTGGCTCACCGCGCCGACGCGCTCCAAGGTCTCCGGCTTCACCCCCAGGGCGCGGATCTTTTCTCCGTTGGAGTAGGTCACCGCGCCGCCAAGAAAGTAGGCCGAGCTGCCGGCGACGCGAGTGATGCGTTGGCTGATCATGCCGCCGGTGCAGGATTCGGCCAAGGCCAAGGTCAGGTTTTTTTGCAGCAATAGCTGGCCGACCACTTCCTCCATGGTCAGGTCGCCGTCGGCGTAGATGTAGTCGCGAAGAATAGTTTTGATTTGACCGCGCAAGCTGGCGAATCGTTCAGCTTGCGCCGCGCCGCCGCTCACGGTCAGGCGCAAAGTGAGATCGGGGAAGTGGGCGCGGAAGGCGAGCTTGGCGACGTTGCCGAGGTCCAAGGGCTTTACTAGATCGTCCAACTTCGATTCGCTGATGCCGTTAATTTTAAAAGTCGCCTCGTGGATGGTCGACTGCGCGCCGTTTTGCGCGACGATCCAGGGCAGCACCGAAGCGCGCAGCATGGCGCTCATCTCATGGGGCACGCCGGAGAGCCAGAGCAATTTTTTCCCCTGGCCAAGGTCGACGCGGAAGCCGGGCGCGGTGCCGTTGGGGTTTGGGATGATGTCCGCGCCGTCGGGGAAGTCGGCTTGTTTCAAGTTGTTGGCGGTAAATGCCACGCCGCGCTTGGCGTAGCGCGCCTTGAGCGCGTCGGCGACGCCGGCGTCGCGCTTGGTGGTGACGCCGAGAAATTCCGCCACCAGTTCGCTGGTCAAATCATCCGCCGTCGGCCCCAAGCCGCCGGTGCCGATGACGATGTCGCCCAGCTCCTGTGCCTGGCGAAAGGCCCAGAGCAATTTGTCGCGCTCGTCGCCGACTTTGAGCACGGCGGCGACCCGGATGCCCAAAGCGTAGAGCCGATCGGCGATGAACGCCGAGTTGGTGTCGATGACTTTGCCGGTGGTGAGTTCATCGCCGGTGCTGAGAATTACCGCGCTTGCGATCATAGCCACTGGCCATATCTCAAGATCGGACCGATTGCCAATAGCTAAAGCCAACCCGCAAGCAGTAGGCTAGGCGTGAGAACTATGAAACTGAAAACTGCGGTTGAAATTGATCGAGTGATTAGGACTGGGGTGTCGACTTCAATTCGGCCATGTAGGTGCGCATCTGATTCTCGAATAGCCGGTGCAGTGCCGGTTCGAGATGGTCTTCGGCCGGAAAGTCGATGCTGAGCGGATTGATGTACTGCTGATCTTTATAAAGCTCGAAGTGAAGATGCGGTCCGGTGGAGCGACCGGTGGAGCCGACATAGCCGATCAATTGCCCCTTGGTCACCGCGACGCCGGGCTGAATCCCTTCGGCGAAGCTATCAAGATGGGCGTAACGGCTGCTGTAGGTCGAGTCATGTTTGATGTCGACGGCTTTGCCATAGCCGCCGTTCCAACCGGCTTCCGAAATAATGCCGTCGCCCACCGAGCGCACCGGGGTGCCGCGCTGGGCGGCGAAGTCGACACCGGTGTGGGGCATGTTGGTGCGTAAAATTGGGTGGAACCGCGATTCGGTGAAGTGCGAGGTGATGGCGCTGAACTCCAACGGGAAGCGCAGGAACGAGCGCGCCAGGCTGCGTCCCTCTTGGTTGTAATAGCCGCCAACGCCTTTTTGGCGTTCGAAGTATACCGCCGTGTATTTCTGGCCGGCGCTGTTAAGCTCCGCCGCCAGGATGCGCAGACCGGTCTTGGCTTCTTGGCCCTTGCGGCTGCGCTGCTCGTAGAGAATCTTGAAGTGATCGCCCTTGCGCACATCCTTTTCGAGATCGAGATCCCAGGTAAACAGGTCGGCCAGCTGGGATAGCAACGCCGGGTGGATGCCGGCCTTGCGGCCATCGTCGAACAGCGAGTTTTCCACCGAAGCGCTGACGGTTTTCAGCTCGACGTCAAAGGGTTTTTCGCGCCGCTGGACCAAGATGCCGCGGATGCCTTTTTCTAAGGTCAACGTGTAGGAATCGTTTTGGTCGATCTCGATGGCTTTGAGCTGTCCCTGGGCGGTCAGGCCGCGGCCGCGCGCCAGTGACCGGCCGAAGAAAAGTTGCGCTTCTTTACCGGCTGGCAACGCTTCACTGCCGACGTTGCGGGTCAGGGTGCGCGCCCAAAGCAGCGTTTCCGCCCGCGAGACGTTGTGCCGGGTCAGCATGTCGGTGAGGGTTTCGCCAGCGCGGACGCGGTAGCTAACGAGTTCACGCTTTTCCGCAAGGTCGATGGGCGCCGGGCTCGGCTGGCGCAGTAGGGCGCGATGGGCCTGGTTCTTGGTCAGGCGCTTCACCGGGGCGCTGACTTGGGCCTGTGCCGGGGCGGCAGTCTGCTTGCCGCGAACAACAGGTTTCTGGGTCGGGCGTTGTTTGGCCGCCTGGCTGACTGGGGGCGCCATTGAAAAAGCCGTAGCCACCAGCGCTGCGCCGAAGATTTTCCGGAGCTTGGCGCCGCTTAGCCTAAAAATTCCCCAATCGCCGCGTGGCCCGGCTGGTGTGGTTTGGCAAGCCATAGTAAACAAAGCTTACAACTTATAGTCTGTTAGGATTCCCCTGTCAACCCAAAATTCATGTTGATAAAACTCTAATACCCCGGACAATTCGCTGGGTTATGAGGCAAGTGAGGTCAATCGGACTCGGCCCAAACTAGGCGCCGCAGGGCGATCTCAGCGAGCAGCAGGATGAACGCCAGTAGCAGTAGCGGCTGGCGCACCGGTTGGTAACTCTTGGACAAACTTTCCCGCCGTAGGTTATTGGGTGTAGCCGGATTGATTTCACCGCCGCTAGCTTCGGCCAGTCTGGTGAGCAGCTGGTAGTTGAATTCCGGTCGGGGGACTTCGGCGCCACTGTCATAGGCCAAGGTGTAGGCCACCGGCGGAAAAGCGATGCGTTGGCCGGCCCGGTCCTCGGTCAGGTCGATGCGGTAATCGCCGCTGGCGCCGGCTGGCAGGACCACCTGGAAATGGCCCGGCGCCAGCTTGGTTAGCGTGCCTTCGCTCTTGCCACTCTTGCCGGCAAGGGAAAAGCGGAACTGGCTGTTGGCGCTGCCGTCTTCGTAAACCGACAAATCGAGAATCGATTGGCCGCCGGTAAAGCTCACCCGCGCTTCATGGAGCGGGATCAGGTTCTGCTCGCTGGGGCTCAGCCATTCCATAATCCGGCCCCAAAAATTTTGCAGACCGCCCCAGCCCACCCAGTTACGCGTCCAGCGCCCTTCGAGATCGCTGGTGAACGCCACCGACTTGCCTTTGCCATAGCGCCAGGAGGCAAGCAACGGCGGGCGTCGGTCGGCGCGTGGGATCGAAAGATCGGCTTGGGCGCCCCGTTTGACTTCAGTATCCATATAGCCCTGAACGACAGGATAGTTTCTCATGGTGAAACCAGCCAGTAGCTCCGAGCCAGCGGACTGCACCGGGATCAGCGGCCGATTATCCTGGGACTGGTCGTTGGGGTCGTCTTGCACCTGCTGGAGGACGATTTGCGGTAGGGTCGACGGATCGATGGTGTGGTGGAACAGGCCGCCGCCATATTGCTGGCTGATCCGTTTCAAGATGCGCACGTTGGCTTCGGCGCCGATGGCGATGGCCGACACGGTAATCTTGCCTTCCCGGCGCATGTCGCTGACCAGGTCGACCAGGGCGCTTTCGCTGCCGCGGGTGTCGCCGTCGCTCAACAGGATCAAATGCTTGCGCGGCGCGTTGGCGCGGTCGAGCTGGCGTTTGCCTTCCTGGAGCGCTGGCAGGAAATAGGTCTGGCCACCCGGTTTGAGGCGGTCGATCTGGTTGTCGATGATGCCGCGCAGGCGGCTCATGGATTCCAAATAGACCACCACAAACGGGCTGTCATCGAAGCCGACCACACCCAGTAAATCGTTATCTTTGAGCTGGCGCGCCACCGCCTTGGCGGCTTCCTTGGCGTAGAGAATCCGGTTGTCCTCGCGCATGCTGCCCGACTTGTCGATGACCAGCACCACGGCGCGGTTTTTTTCCGGCGGCTTGGGCGGCTCCTTGGGCTCCACCGGGATAATCTTTTCGATCGGCGTCTGGCGATAGGCGGTCTGGGAAAAACTCGCATCGGCGCCGAGCATCAAGAACGAACCGCCGTCGGCGACATGGCGTTCGACGCTGGCCAAATAGCTGGCCGAAAAACGCTCCCGCGGCGCATTGTTGAAGATCACCACCTTATGTCCCGCCGGCGCCGGCGCGCCCTCGGCGCCATGGGAAATGACTTCGAAGCCCTGGCGCCGGACGATTTCGTCCAAGTAGCGCCCCGATCCGCCCGGGCCGTTGATGATCAACACCTTGGCTTTGCTGCGCACGTTGGTCCAGGCGAGCGCGTGATTGTCGGCCGCGAATTGATCGGCGCTCGGGTCGAGGGCGGCGAAGCGCGCTTGAAAGGCGGTCAACTCACCGGCGCTGAGATCGCTTTGATAGCTGAAGCTTTGGCTGCCGGGCCTGAGCTTGACGCGCTCGGTCTTGAACGGCTGGCCGTTGCGGGTGAGCGTCAGCACGCCGTCCACCGGGCGGTCGTTCTGATTGTCCAGGTTTACTTTTAGATTGAGCAGCTCGCCGCTGTTGCCCTGGCTTGGCGCGATCACCTTGGTCACCGCGACATTGGCGATGGCCGGCCGCTCAGCCGGCAGCATGGGATAAATTTTAATCCCGGCGGCGGCCGCGGCGGGGAGCAACCGTTCGACATTGCCGTCGGTCTCCCAGCCGTCGGTAAACAAAAACAGCGAGCGCGGCGCCGCCGGCAGGGCGAGGAGGGTAGTGAGCAGGCTTTCGAGATTGGTCTTGTCCGGTTGGTTGGTCGCGGCGTCGGCGCCGAGCGCCGCTTGGGCTGTGGCGCTCGGCTTGGCGTTGGCGGCGAAACCATAGACCCGGTCGTTTTTCCCAGGCGCCAATTGCTTAGTCGTGGACTCCATCCATGGCCGCATGCTCGGCGGCATGCTGCGCGAGACATCGTAGGCGAAGATCCGTTCTTCCTGGCGCGCCAGCTGGCTGGTGCTCTGGGGATCGGCCAGGGCGACAATCACCAGCGCCAAGATCGCCGTGCGCACCAGCAGGACCCAGATCCGGCGGTCGCGCCAGCGCAACCACAACACCGGCAAGAGCAGCAGCAGCCAGAAAAAGGCCGGCCGGGCGAATTCTAAATTAGCCAACCAGTTTTGCATTACCGTTGGGCGGCGCGGAAGCTCGCGCGCCAAAATTTCATGGCCGCCATGGGCGGGCTCAAAAACCATTCGACTAACAGCAACGCCAAAAGCGCTAGTAATAGATAGGGCCAAAAGGACCAGAGCACCGACGCGCTGGCGCCGCCTTGGCTGCCCGCGCCGATGGCGATGGGCGCGGCGGCGCGCAGATCCGATTCGCCATGATCGAGCAGGTTGCGGGCGATCAGCTCGCGCTCGGCGCCATGCTGTACTTGATAGATGCCCTGGTAAAAGGCGCCGCCGAAAAAGCCCGCGCCCGGCGTGATCGCTAGGCTTTTGCCGCCCGGCAAAATGACCTGGTCGCCGCTTTGTACTTTGCCGAGGAAGATCGCTTCGCCGGTGGCTTGGCGCTTGCCGCCGCGGCCGTCGAAAAACCAGTCGAGTAGATTTAACGTAAACACCGACATCGGCAGGTTATCGCGTCCGAGATAGGGAAACGGATCGAAACCGAGGGTGAGATAGCGCACGCCTTGGCGCTCACTGGCGAAAACTAGCGGGCCGGCGGAGCTATCGACAACCACATCGCCGGCGGTCTGCGGTTTGAGCGGCCGGGCGTAGCTCGGCCGGAATAGATTGAAATTGATATAGCGGGTCAGGGTATGGGGCTCGCGCCAATTCGAGACAATTGCGTTGGTCACCGGCGCGCCAAGGTCGACCAGCGAACTGCTCTGCGGCGGCAAGATAAATAGCGCCGCGCCTCGGGGCAGCGCCGCCGGCGTGGCGAAGTGAAAGATCTCCAGGGCGTAGCCGGCGCGCTCGGCTTTGTCATAGTCGCCGGGTTCGATGATATCGATCTGTACGCCGGGGATGGTTTTCAAACTCGCCAACTCGCGCGGCCGCGGCGTGATGCCCAGGATGCGTAGCTGGCGCGCGCTCGGCGCCACCGCAAAGCGCCGGTTGTCGAGGGCGAGCGCGTCGCGGTTGGCGAGCTCGGCTTCATAGGTCGGATGCTCGGCGAAACCGTCAAAAGAGACGGTCGCCCGCTTGCCGCTGGCGACGGCGATGTCGCGCTGGGCGAGCTCGCCGCCGTCGCTCTTGAGCAGGATTTTTAGTTTCTCATCGCGCTCGGAATAGTTGGCGACTTCCACCTGCGCCGCCAAGCGCGGGTTGGCCAGGGACGCGCGTTGGACATCGAAGCCGGTGATGGCGAAGTTGCCGCGCGCTTGGCCCACCGTGACGACCCGGGCCAGCGCGCTTTGACCCTGGGCCGGATGATCGGTGATTAGATACACCCGCTGGTATTTTTGTTGGCGCGCCAGCTGGGATAGCAGCTGGTCGTAGTCCGCCGGCGGCTCGGCCAAGTCATAGGGCATTTGGGCGGCGATGATGCCAGTCGCTTCGGCGGGCGACAGCGCCACGGCGTGCATTTTTTCCAATGTCGGCGTGGTGACGTAAAGATCGACCCGGCCGCCGGCGCCGAGCTCACCGACGATGGCGCTTGCCCGCTCCTTGGCCAGAGCGAAGCGCGCTTTGCCGTCTTCGAGCGCTTGCATGCTAGCGGAATTATCCAAAACGATGGCGATGTTGGTCGGACGGATCGAAAACACCGGCTCGCTCAGTGCGAAGATCAGCAGCGCCAAGAGCAACAGCTGCAAGAAAAATATCAACGGCAGATTGAGCCGCCCCCAGGGCTTCGGACTGGCCGCCTCGCCGGCTTCGATGAACAGCAGCAAACTCGAGAACGGCAAGCGCTGCGGTTTGCGCCGGATCAAATAGGGTATCAGCAATAGCGGCAGCGCCAATAGACCGAATAGAGCCGTGGGATTTAAAAATTCCATGGCGCTATTTGAACAGGCCGATGGCCGGCAAGGTGGCGAAGACAAACTCGCTCAAGTCGCGATCGGTGACGTAGAGCGAATAGTGAATGCCGCTTTGATGGCAGAAACTGCGCAGTTCGGCGTTATGATGGGCGAGCTTCGATTGATAATCGCGATGGGCGTCGGCGTTCCATTGATATTTGATTTCCTGTTGGGTCTCGCTGTCGACCAGCGCCAGGCTGCCGTTGGGAAAGCGCGGGTCCACTTCCTGGCGCGACAGGATTTGAATCGCCGCGATGTCGAGATTGAAAGCGCGCAGCAGGTTCAACCCCGGCTGGTAGGCCGACGGCGGCATCAAAAAATCGGAAATCAAAATCGCCTTGCCGGGGCGACGCATTTTTTTCAAATGATCGCCCAGGGCGGCGGCTAGTTGCAGCGGTCCGCCCGGCGTCGCGCCGGTGGCGAAGTTGACGCAGTCGTTCATGCGCCGCCGGCCGCGGTAAAACTGGGTCGCCTTGGCACCGCCCGATTCTTGCAGCAAATGCAGCTTGACGTGATCGTGATTGGCGAGCACGACGTAGCTCAACGCCAGCCCAATGGACGTCGCCGGCAGGTATTTCGCTTCGCGCGACGGATAACCCATGGACGCGCTGGCGTCGATGAAGACATAGGCGAACAGGTCGACTTCCTCGCGAAACAGTTTGACGTAGAGTTTGTCGGTGCGCGCGTAGATGCCCCAATCGAGATAGCGCAGATCGTCGCCCGGCGTGTAGCGCCGGTAGTCGGCGAATTCCAAGCTGGTGCCGCGGCGCGGTGATGAATAGCTGCCGGTGTGGGCGCCGAGAAATTCCTTGCGCGTGCGCAGGCGGAGAATTTCCAGCTGGGTCAAAAACTGCGGTGTGAAGGGGCTTGGCAGCATGGTGGCTGACTGGTTTATTCGGCGTAGGCGATCGGGTCGAGCACGCCGGCATCGCTAAAGCCTTTGACGCGCAGTTGGCAACTATCGCAACGGCCGCAGGCCCGGCCGTCGGCGCCAGGATCGTAACAACTCCAGGTTAGACTATAGTCGACGCCCAGTTCCATGCCCTTGGCGACGATGGCGGCCTTTGTCATGTATAAAAGCGGCGCGTGGATCCTTAACCGGCTTTTGCCTTCGACACCCGCTTTGGTGGCGAGATTGGCCATGGCTTCGAAAGCCTGGATATATTCCTCGCGGCAGTCGGGATAGCCGCTGTAATCGAGCTGATTGGCGCCGAAAAAAATATCGTTGGCGCCGATGCGTTCGGCTAGGGCGAGACCGAAGGAGAGAAAGATCGTATTGCGCGCCGGCACGTAGGTCACTGGGATGCCGTGGGCGATTTCTCCGGCGCTACGGCTTTTCGGCACGTCGATTTGATCGGTCAACGCCGAACCGCCGATGGCGCGCAGGTCGAAGTCGATGACCAGGTGGCTACTCGCACTTAGAAATGCAGCGACACGGTGGGCGGCGTCGATCTCACAACCATGGCGCTGGCCATAGCGGAAGCTCAACGCGTGAATCGCGAAGCCGGCTTGCTTGGCGATGGCCGCGGCGGTGGCCGAATCGACGCCGCCGCTGAGCAGCACGACCGCAGGTTTAACTGACATAATTTTTACGAGCGGGGAACCTTGCTGCCTTCCATGGGGTAGCGTTTTTGATACCAGCCGACGATGCCTTCGTCGAGCACTTTCATGTTGCGATAACCGTTCTCATGGAGCATGCCATAGGCCAGACTGGCCAGGTGGTGGGGGCAAGCTCAATAGAGAACCAATGGCCGGTCGCGCGGCATGCTTTTCAAGTATTCTTTAAACTCCGCCAGCGGCGCCGACTGGGCGCCCAGGATATGGACCTCATCGAATTCCTCTTTGGTCCGGACATCGATCAGAAGCGGTTTGGCGCCGGCTTTGATATCGACGATCAATCGATCGATGCCGATGAACTCGGGCGTGACATCGGCGGGCAGAGTTTGCTGGGCGAACTCGGGGTACTTGGACGGATCGGCACTAGCGCCAGGCGCGATGAGTAAGTTCAAGCCCAAGGCCAGCGCGGCGCCGCGCAGATATTGAGAGAACTTGCTCGGGGTCATGGTTTTACTCCCGGGGCGGCGTACTTGGTTAACTGCGCCAAGGTATCCAAGGATTGGACGCCGGTGGTGCGCTGGCCATTGATGATCCAGGTGGGATAATTTTTTATGTCCTTCTCTTTGCAGATCGCCGCCACTGGCGCCTGCGATCCGCCTGGGCTGCACTCGACATAAGGGATCCGTTTGGCCGAGCTGCCGAATAATTTTTTCTGGTCCTGGCAATGCGGACACCATGACGCGCCGTAGAATTTCGCCTCCGACTTGCTCAAATGATCCGCCAATCCTCTGACCCAAGGATCTTCAGGCCCCGGCGCGTTGCCCCAGTAGCCGGCGAAATATAAATGCAGCGCGACGATCACCGCGGCGCCGGCGCCGACGCACTTACCGAGCCATGGTCCCCAGGCGAAGCCTGGCAGCTGGGCCGGCTTCTGCAGCGTGGTCATTATAAAGATCACCGCCATGAGGCTCAGGGAAGTGAGGCAATAGGGACAGGCGGCTTTGAGTTCGAAGAATGAAATCGAAGTTAAATATAGACTGAAGAGCAACCCGAACAGCGAGATCGCCCAGGCCCAGCGCCATTGATTGTCGGCGTAACGGTTCCACGCCACCGCGGCTAAGAGCCCGTAGGTTAACAATCCCCAGAAAGAAGTCGGTATGCCGAACAGAGTCGACCAGCGGCTGTTCAAGACCACATCGCAGCCGCTGCCTCCGACGCAAAAGGCTACCGACTTTTCGGCAAAGGCGGTGTAGGTGAGATAGGCCGACAATAGCGCTCCAATCACCGCCAATCCGAACAGCGGCCAATTGGGGCCATCGCGCAGGAGCGCTTTGGCCGGTGGTTTGCCTTTGGGTTTTTTCTTGTCGCTAGCAGCCATCGATCATCCTTTCAACAAAGTCTCTATGTCGTTTCGCAGCCGGGCGATGCTGTCCATGGCGCGGCTGTCGTAGTAGCCGCGGATTTGCGCCTGTCCGTCGATTAACACAAAGCGCGGGCTATGGGGAATCATGCCCATTGACTCGTTGCTATCCGGCAGCGCGGCGACGCTCAAGTGAAAACCGTCGCGGATCAATTTAATCACTTGATCGCGCTGGCCAGTGAGGAAATACCAGCGCTGGCGGTCGGCCTCATGTTTGTCGGCGTAGGCGGCGAGCACCTTGGGCGTGTCCCGTTCGGGATCGACGCTGATCGACACGAACTGGACATTCGATTTCGCGGCGAATTCCTTTTGCAGCTTGGCCATGGCCGCGGTCTGCAGCGGGCAAGTATCGGTGCAAGTGGTGTAAATAAAATCGGCGATCCAGACTTTGCCGCGCAACTGCGCCAGACTGACTTCGCCGCCGCTGCGCTCGGTGAGCTTGAACTCCGGCGCCGCGCCATATTGCTTCAAGCCGTCGTCGCCAGCGCGATCGACCAGAGCGACCCGCGTCCGCGGCGCCAACTGCCACCACAGCAGCGTGCCCAGGATCACGCCCATGGCGATGACACCAGCACCGAGCAACAAGAAACGGGTTTTCGGATCGTTCATTTGGAAAGACCAATCGCCGACACCGGATTTTATCGGTTAATTGGGCAATTGTGTAGAGCGACGGGGGATTTTGCTGGTGGTTGGAACGGAACAATCGGAAATTTGAACGCTGCCCACGGCGCGAAGCATTGCCGCGGTGAGTCGACTAATCCTCAGCGAGCTAGCGAATCCTGCGCGATCATCGGTGCCGCTAACCTTAGCGACTTCGCGGGTCGCTGAATTTCGCTTCTGAATCGGCGTAGTTCAGCCAGAAACGCTAGGCCGGCTGGGCTCAGTGGTTTCGCCTTGGCGTGTACGATGTAGCTGACGCCGGAGAGATCGAGGCCTGGGATGTTCAGGATCTTAAACTGCCCGGTGTCGACCCCGGCCTCGACAACGTCGCGATAGAGTATACCGGCAAATCCTTCGCGGCGCACCGCGGTTTTGACCGAGTCGGGAGATTCCATGCGCATGAGCACGTTGGCGGTATAACCCTTGACGTGAAATTGATCGAGCAGTTCCTCGGTACGGTTACGCGTGTTGCGTCCGCCGCGAATGATTAGCGACAGGTTGGAAAACTCCGCCGGGGAAATGAATTTCTTTTTCGCCAACGGATGTTTGGCGGCGACGAACACCACGAGAGCTTCTTTGCGGAAAGGTTCCATTTCAAGAGCGGCATTAGGCGGCGGGTTGGCGATCACGGCGAGATCGACATTGCCTTTGAGCACCTGCTCCTCAATGCTCGGGCCTGTAGCGCATTGCAGATTGAGCTGAACCGTTGGAAACCGTTCACTGAAGCGCCGCATCAGTCCGGGAAACACCGAAGCCGCCGGCCCATGACTAGCACCCAGCGTGAGTCGCTCCACTATAGGTTCCGGTGGCGAGCCAAAGGTTGTCTTGAAACTCTCGCAGCCATTGACGATCGCCTCCGCCAACATCAAAGCTGTTTTACCTCGCGCTGTCAGCTCGATGCCGCGTGAGGTCGGCTTCAGGAAGACTGCGCCGAATTCACGTTGGAACTCGTTGAGCTGCTTGGAAATGGAGGATGGGCTGATATGAAGCTGCTCCGCCGTCTGGCTGATACTCAGCCGCCGCGCCACCGCCACGAACAATTCAAACTGATGTAAAGTCGCCATCGGATGCCTCCAGTTGAGCAGGAATCAGCATTGTTTCAACAGTTCGTTTTGCGTCGTGACACATAGCGCAGGCGTTGATGGAGTGTCAATCGATATTGTGTCGATTCTCGTTCAGTAATGCTCTCATGTAAATTCGCCGATAATGTGGGTCAAAGAGTGAGCAATCGTGTCAGCGGTTTGCGAGCCATGGAGAAAACTAAATACCAGGTATAACCAAAAATGTGTTGGACACGAACAACCGGATTGAATTATTAGACCCACCTAATTGGAAGATTGTTTTCCGTAGCTTCAATTAGAGTTGGAGGTCCGGCGATGAAAACCCAACGACTTGACTCCCGTCTTAGCTCGCAGTGGCGAGTTTCTACGCTTCGGTTGATCGTCACGATTGGCTGGCTCTTGTCCGCGAGTTCATTGCAAGCGTCGCACCAGACTACTACGTCAACTCAACCCGGTCAGTCTGGCTCCGCCCAGCCGCAGGCAGCTCAGAAGCCCACCAAGCCAGGTGCGGGCGAAACCGCGTCTGCCATGTCGAGCGGTATCGGCGCGTCGGTGGGCGGGTTCAACATTCAGTCCTTCAACGCCGATCTGTTTACCGGTACGGCCGGCTCGGAGATTCCGATCGCTGTACCACCTGGTGCGGCCGGCGTCGCGCCGAAGATTACGCTTCGTTATAACAGCGGGGTCATAGACGATATCGACGGAGACCAAGCCGATTGGACGGGCCTAGGTTGGAGCCTCGACACCGGCGGATTTGTGATTCGCAATACCAAAGGTACTACCAGCACCGCGGACGACACCTTCCAGCTGGTCTTTGGAGGCGACACCCATGATCTTGTTGCCATCGGTGCCGGTAACTACCGGACGCGGGATGAAACGTTCTTGGCGATCACATACGTGACGGCATCCGACTACTGGACGGTCAAAACCAAAGATGGCACTGTGCACCGCTTCGGTTTCAGCGCCAGCAGCCGAGCGACGGGATTGACCTTCGCACTCAATGTCGAAGTTCCGGTCACGTTCCGCTATTTCCTCGACGAAGTGACCACCACCAGCGGCGTCGGCGTGCGCTACGAATATTTCAAGCAGAGTTCGAGCTACAATGGCAAGGCCTACGACCAGGCGGTGTACCCCGACAAGATCAAGTACGCCTATCGCAACAACTCGCTTGTCGGCACGATCCGCGAAGTGACTTTCATCCGCGGTAACCGTACCGACTGGACCAATGTCAGCGCCAGCCAGCACACCTCCTACCACGACTTGTACCGGTTGGACGCGATCGAAGTGACGCTCGGTGCCAGCTTGGTGCGCCGGTATAACTTTTCTTACGACTACTCGATCGACCGTGACCCAAACGTTAATTGGGGAGGCGGAGCGGCTGGGGACCTGACTCTTAAAAGCGTTACCACCCTCGGCAGCGATGGCGTGAGTGCTTTACCGGTTCAAACCTTCTCGTATGGCGACTCGGTGTTGACGACGATCAACAATGGTATCGGCGGTTCGGTTAGCCTCCTGTACGAAAAGCTTTCAGCCCAGCTCTGGGCCACTGAGGGCTTAAGGTGGAATTCCAATCAGGAGAGTTACGATTGCAGTGGGAGCGTCGCGATTGCGACGAGCTACGAAGTTGATTGCTATCACCAAGCGCTTGTCGCTACATCCCCACCAGTGGGGACCGTGCCGATTTATAAAAATGTCCAAATGGCATCGGATCCAGAGAGCAGTACCCCCTCTTGTGGTAGTGCGACTGGTCTCGCTGCTTCCCCGGGGCCGTGCGACTACTCGGTGTACGGCTACGCCTCGGCGACCCCGACGCTTACCGCCACTGTGCCGCTGTACAACGCATTCTATCTGTATTGGAATAGCTCGCAGGAGAGTTATGACTGTAGCACGTCGCCGCGATTCACGACCGATACGAGCGGCAGCTGTAGCACTCCTCAACTCATCGGTTATGTGCCCCCCGGCACGATCGATAAATCGCGTCGCCGGGTCATTAGCCGAACGGCTAATGACGGGCGCGGCTGGAGTGCGACGACGACCTATCACTATTTCAATCCCGCGACTGGCACCAACCCACTAGATTTTCAGACTGAATTCCGCGGCCACGCAAAAGTACGCTCCGTCGACCCCATCGGCAACTACACCGACACATTCTTTTATCAGGACGACATCAAGAAAGGCCGAGCCTTCCAGACCGAGGTGCGCAGCGCCGCCGGCGCGCTTTATAACAAGACCGTCAACACCTTCTTGACCACCAACCCCTACCCCGGGGTGACTTTTATAAGGCTCGACCGCAGCGATTACTTCGAGTGCGAAGGGCAGGCGACCTGCCACCAGAACGCCGAGACTTTCACCTACGACAGCTACGGCAACCCGACCCAGAAAGTCGATCTCGGCGACGTGCCCACCACCGGTGACGAGCGCACCCAGGTTACCGAGTGGATCGTCGATACCGCCAACTGGATTCACCGGCCCAAACGTACCGCCTTGCTCGACAATACCGGCGCCACGGTGCGGGAAAGTTGGACTTATTACGACAACGCGGCGTACGGCATATTGGGAACGCGTGGACTGCCGACCAAGACCGAGTCACGCTTAGCCGGCGCGCAGGGCAACTCCGGCAATCCCACGGCGACATCGGGCTACGATGTTTACGGCAACCGCACCTCGGTGACCGATGCGCGCGGTTGCACGACTAATACAGTCTTCGAAGCGAGCCAGACCTATCCAGCGACGGTGACCAACTGTCTTAATCATTCGAGCACGATGGTCTACGACGCCGGCTTCGGCGTCATGACCAGCCAGACCGATGCCAATGGCCAGACATCCACCACGACCTACGATGTCTTTGGTCGACCGACCAAAGTCACCGGGCCGCTCGACGGCGCGTCGACTTACGGTACCGCGAGCACATTTTATGACGACTGGGGTAACCCCAATTTGCAGAAGGTTAGATCCTACCGCACCGAGCAGCATGGCACCGCCAACTATATCTGGAGCGAAACCTACTTCGACGGCCTGGGCCGGGAGTACAAGAGCCAGAACGAAGGGCCAGGCGGTCAGACTGTCGTCGGCGAAACGCTCTTCGATAGCCGCGGTATGCAGTGGAAGAGCTCAGCGCCGCGCTTTACCGCCGAGACCGCGGTGTGGACCGAGACGCTCTATGACGTGCTCGGCCGCCAGATCCGTGTCAACTTCCCCGACGGTACTTTCGCCCTAACCGCCTACGATCACCACGAAGTCACCGCTACCGACCCGCGCGGCAAGATCAAACGGACTTACACCGACTCCCATCACCGGGTCAGTCAGGTGGAAGAGGTCAACGGCGCGACTTCTTATTTTACCAACTATTTCTACGACGCGGCCGACTCACTGATCAAAGTCACCAACGCCGCGGGCCATAACACGCATAACGTCTACGACTTCCTCGGCCGCAAGGTCGCCATGTGCGATCCCAACATGGGGACGTTGTCGAGTTTGACGATTTGCACCACCGCCACGCCGGGCGCCTGGGTTTATACCTATAATATCGCCGGCGACATGCTGACGCAGAAAGACGCCAAGATCCAGACGCTGACGTTTACCTACGATCTGCTTGGCCGGCCGCTGACCAAGCAGCAGGGAACGACAAGTTTGGTGACCTGGACTTACGACGATGTCGCGGTGCTGTACTCCAAAGGCCGGGTCACCCAGATCGTCGACCAGGCGATGACGACCAAGTTTGTTTACGATCAGTTGGGCCGCACCACGCAGACCCAGCGCTTGCAGCTGGGCGTGTGGAAAACCATGGCGCAGAGCTATGACGCGCTCAGCCGCATCACCAGCGAGACTTTCCCCGACAGCGAGGTGGTGACCTACGGATACAACAGCGCGGGGTGGTTGAACTCCGTGCCGGGCTACGTCAACGACATTCAATACAACTCCAGAGGCCAGAAAACCTCGCTCACCTACGGCAACGGCTTGGTGACAACCTGGACGCACAACGCGACCAATTTCCGAGTGACCAATAGAACCACTTCGAGCAACCAGCAGAACCTGACCTACGCTTACGACCCCAACGGCAACGTGACCGCGATCACCGACAGTCTTTTTACCGGTAGCCGTAGTTTCACCTACGACGATCTTGGCCGGATGATCACCGGCAACGGCACCTTCGGCGTCAATCAAGCGCAGACCAGTTGCAGCTACACCTATAGCTCCATCGGCAACCTGACTAACAAGTGCGGCGCGGTGCTGAGCTACGGCGACGCCAACCATCCGTCGGCGGTGACCAATCATTCGACCCTGGCCAAGAACTACACCTACGACGCCAATGGCAACATGCTGACGCGCGGCAGCCAGACACTCGCCTGGACCATCGATAATCGGGTGGCCAGCGTGACGCTCGGCGCCAGCACGACCTCGATGGAGTATGATTACAGCGGCATGCGGGTGAAGAAGACCGCGCCGGCGGGGGTAACACTCTATCCGTTCATGGGCTACGAGATCGATCCCAACGGCGTGGTCACCAAGTTTATCAGAGCCGGCGGCGAGTCGATCGCGTCAAAGAAAGGCACGGCGAAATACTTTTACCACAACGATCATCTGGGCAGCGTCAACATGGTCACCGATATCACGGGAATGCGCGTCCAGTTAAACGAGTACGACCCCTGGGGCGCGGTGTCGCGCGCGTCGGGTAACGTCGATCCCGACACCCGGTTCACTGGACAAAAGCTCGACCCGGAGACCGGGCTGTATTTTTACAACGGCCGCTACTACGACAACGAGATCGGCCGGTTTATTTCAGCCGATCCGTTTATCCAGACGCCCTTCGATCCGCAGAATTTGAATCGCTACAGCTACGTCATCAACAACCCGCAGAACTATGTCGATCCGGATGGGTATTTTCATCAGCCTAAGAAAAAGAAGGGCGGGTTTTTCAAGAGCTGGCTTGGGACGATTATCGGCGCAATCGTAACAATTGTTACGTATGGTGCGGGAAGCGCTATTACGTTTGGGACCGCTTTATCTTACGGCCTAGCGGCAAAGAGCATTGTCGATGGAGGCATGAATGGCGGTGCGTTGGGGGCTCTCACCGGAGCGTTCACAGCCGCCGCTTACGCTTATGGAGGAGTCTTTGCGGGGCAATTTGCCGAAGGTATTTCAGCGGAAGTGCATGGAGGAAATTTTTGGAAAGCATATCTGAAAGCAGGGTGGCAGCCGTATGCGAGTTTCTCTGGCGAGGGCTCTATTTTGGAGGCGGGGCAGAGTTCTGGTGATTTTGGGATTAGAACTATTTATGGGGAAACTTCCGGTCTTTATCCACAATTGAGAAGCAATCCTCCCGTCCCAAGGTCAGGTGTCTACAATGCTCGAAACTGGAACGGTGAATCATTAGACCAGTTACAGAGCGCAAGGTCAGATATCGCTCAATCAGTTCGAAATGGCGCAAGGGCTCATCAGGCTGGACCGCCATCTCGGAATGACCGATTAGGGCAGCAACAATGGGAATTGGCAATAGATGCATCTCGCGCGGTTTCCGATCTTCCAAAAGATGTGAGACACTTTTTCTTGAGAGCAGAAACCGGTCCTCAGAGACCTTGGTTTGTACCGGAGGGAGCGGTCCCGTATCGTAGTTACGGACCTTTTGTTAATCCAGGAGGCGGTGATGTTCCAATTAGCACACAGGTGTATATTGATTTTTATCGCGGCATCAAGTGAGTCTAATATTATGAGGAAGTCGGCTGGTGAATTACTACTGAGTTTCACAATAATTTTAGCTTGTCCGCCCGTCCTTGCGCAGTCTGCGACTTCTGATGCCCGATTGCATAAGATAAGCGCAGCGGTGAATCAAGCTATCACAGATGAGATCTATTATTATGGCATGGAGGATGAGTCTCCAATCCTCAATATCAACAGTTCAACACCTGTTTATATAGAAATTGAAGCCAAACGTTTGTGCCGTGTTATTTACAGATTATATCCGCATGGCGAGGTGTTTCGTAGGTTCTATATAACCCAGGACGGATTGGCGATACTTGCAGGCGATGCTCGTAAGGGCTTCCTGTGGTGGCGACACAGAAACATGTATGTTGGGCAAACCACCGAAATCCCAGACGGAGATTTAATGCGATATAAGCAGACATGGGCAAAAGGTGAGTACAAGTTGGTAACTGGGTTCGATAAAACCGAATTGATAATGCGACAGGCGCGCCGGATCGAAGTGTCACGAAAACTCAGTGACACCGGTTCCAAAGTAGGATCAGACGAAATTTGCCCTTCATAAGAGCAAGAGGAGCGAGAAGAGGAGCGAGGGTCAGGTCTTGAACCTTGCTATTCTTCTACCGAAATCCAAACTACAGCAGCATGCAAGAGCATGATTCAGGACCTGACCGGAGGGGGGAGAAGGGGTCAGACTTCGATAACTGGACTATTCTTACGAAGCGACGCCTACTTCGCAGGGAACTACCCATTCCATTTCGAAGGCAAAGGTTCCATTGGATCTCAACGACCGATCCTTACCCAGGCGGAATCTTCTCAATCAGTTTGCCATTCATGAAAAGCTCGTAGCCTTTCAAACTTAGCTCGTAGCCCTGCGGCTGGTAATTGGTATTGGGGACCAGGCCCTTCGCTGTCAGCAAACAGTATTTCAGATCGCCGACATTAACCTGTTATCGGACGATCAGTGAATCGACAGCCGTTTGTCGATTTTCTGATACACATCTCGGCGGTTGATAATCGCGAAAATCCACAGCTCGGTTTTAACAACCTTGAATACAACTCGATAGTCGCCCACGCGCAGTTTCCAGTAGCCTTTTAATGTTCCCCGAAGCGGTTCACCGTAGCGTTGCGGTTCTGTCGTCAAACGCGATTCAATGGCGCGTTGAATGCGCTTGCTGATGTCGCGATTTAACGTTGGTATATCCAGTTTCTTAACCTCGGGATGGTAGACGAGGGTAAACGGCATGAGTGTCGGTTCCTTACGCTCCCCAAACCTGTTTGTGGGTCAGGGCTTTGGCGCGCCGAAAGGATTTCTCGCGCTCGGTGGCCAGCTCGGTTAACGCTAAATCCTCTTGGGCTTCGAGCGCCGTTTTGACGAGATCCCGGATCTTTAAGGACAGGGAAATCTCCTCGCTAGCGGCCAAGCGTCGAACGCTATCGTACAGAGGTTTCTCTAAAACGACATTGATTCTTGGGTTTTTTGCCGGCATAAGTTGTCTCCTGATCGAGAGTGTAGCACTTGTGCCGCACCTTGGCAAAGCGATGCGCCGGCGCATCGCTTGTTACGTCGAACAAGTACGCTCACCCCGGTGGGATTTTCTCGATCAGTTTCCCATTCAGAAAAAGCTCGTAGCCTTTCAAGCTCAGCTCATAACCGCGCTGCGGATGGTCGGACATGTCGGAGACTACCAGGTCGAGGATTAGTAGCGTCACGGCGTTGGGGCGGATTTCGTAGTCGAGTTTGAATTTGCCGATGGCGTTTTTGACCGGCACCTTGCGTTGCGCCTTTTTCAGCACGCCGGCGGTACTTTTGATTTGCAAATGAAAGGCGTCGAAGGCGCCGGCGTCTACCGTGGCGCGGAACACCTGCGCCGTGGTTTTGCCGACATACTTGGTGAGATCGACCGGTTCTGACTTCACCGTGAAATCTTTCCAGTCGGTTTGCCAGAACTTCAGGCCCGCTTTGGGGCTGACGGCGATCTTGTCGATGGTGACGAGCAGTTGGGCGAAGTCGTCGATGGCGTCGCGGTGGTCTTTGATGCGGACTTCCAGAATGCCTTGTTCGGGTTGGGCGGCTTGCGCTTCAATCCACGGGCCTGCCAACAGTAGCAGTGCGACTAGGACTTTTGCGATTCTAACCATTTAATATCTTTCACGACTTCTTTGACCAGCCACTTGTCGCCGTAGTAGTCGACCCGGCGCATGCCATTGGTATCGATCAAGGTGGTTAAGTTGGTGTGCTGGATCTGGCCGTTGCCATGGTCTTTGACGTTGACGCCGAAGCTTTTCCAGACCGCCGACAAATCTTTCTGGGTTCCGGTGAGGAACTGCCAATGCCTCACATCGGCTTTGAACGCTTCACTGTAGGCTTTCATCTTCGCCGGGGTATCGCGTTTGGGGTCGGTGCTGATTGTTAGCAATAAATAATTTTCCCGCTTCTCTTCATCTAGTGCGCGCTGAATCGCCGCGAAGTGGGCGCTGAATAGCGGGCAGACGTCGGGGCAGGTGGTGTAGACGAAAGTGACCAGGACGAATTTACCGCTAGCCGGTTTGAAACTAAATTTCTTGCCGTCCTGATTGGTCAGCGTGAAAGCCGGCGCGGCGAGATTGGTCTCGCGCCGGCCGATCTCGCCTTTTTTCGGCGGCAGCGGGATATGCGCATTCACCTGGCTGGTCAGCAGACTGAGCGCGATCAGGATGGCGCCGCAAGCCAAACTATTTTTCGACTTGGAAGTCATAGGTGACTTTGACTTGCTTGGAGCCGTCGGGCAGATCGCCGCGGACCATATAAGTAGACGAGAATTCCCGATCCTCGCCGGGCTTCAGCTTCACCGGCAGGAGCAGCGCGCACTCGATCAGATCGAGGTGCTGGCGTAGTTCCGCCGGTTCGACCCGGTGGACGATGCGGGTGGCGACGGCCTCTTGGGTCAGGTTGCGCACCCGGTAGGCGATGGTGAAGAGTTCATTGGCGCGCACGCTGGTTTCGCGGTTGAGCGGGGTGGCGGCGATGGTCTTATTCTCCGGCACGGTGGCGTCGTAGTGAACGCGCAGGCCAGCGGCCCAGTCGAACAGCACGCGCCATAGGCCGTTCTCTTTCACCAGCGTGAGCTCTTCCTCGCCCTCGATGAATTTCAATTTGCCGTCACGGCGTAGGTTGTCGATGGCGGCGAGGATTTCTTTCTGCTTCGGCGCCGCCAGCGCGTTCAGCTTGTCCTGGTCCCAGTCGAGCAGCAGCGGCGCCAAGCTGTTGGCGTCGGGCAGCTTGATGGCGAATTTCACTTTGCTTGTGGCTTGATTGTCCGCCGCGTTGGTCTGGCGGATCTCGATTAGCTCGGCGAGCTTGGCGGCGACGGTCAAAGTGAAGCCGGTGAACGGTCCCTTTTCTTGAATATAGACCTGCTCCGACTTGACCAGCCGGTCGCGGTGGGCGATCAGCCGGTAGGCTTTCTTGTGATCATGGGCGTAGGCGCTCTTATAATAAGCCGCGGCGGTGCGCAGCGGCGCCGACTGCGTGTCGTTGTTCGATGCGGCGATAAATAAATAAGCCGGCAGTGCCAACAAAATGGCGGCCGCGGCGGACCAGAGTAAATTGCCAAGCTTCATGGTTTGACCGATTCCAGCGGCGCGGCGCTGACCGCGTAGGTGACGCTCATCTGGCGCACCTGATCGGGTAGCGTGCCGCGTAGTAGATAGGTAGTGACAAACTCTTCTTCTTTGCCCGGTGGCAAGCGCACCGGCAGGATGAAGCCGCAGTCGACCAGATCGAGATAGTCGCGCAGCTCTTGGGGCTCGACCAGATGGCCGATGCGGGTGGCAAGCGTTTGATTGCCGGTGTTTTTGATTTTCATGGCGACGCGAAAGATTTGTCCGGCGCGAGAGGCGACTTCTTTCTGCGCGATTTTCATCTCCACCGGTGTCGACCGCGGGATCGCCGGTTGAAAGGTCAACTTGACGCCCGCCGCCCAGTTCACAAATATTTTCCAGCCGCCAGATTCTTTAACCAGGTTGAATGTCTCGTCACCGGCGACGATGGCGATGGTTTTGTCGCGCTGGCGGCGCTCGATAGTTTCTAACAACGACTTGCGTTCGGCTGGAGTCAGTCTCTCCAAGCGCTGGCCGTCCCAGTCGAGCAGCAAGCCATTTAACTTTTCCGCGTCGGGCACGCTGGCTTTCACTTTAATCGCGGCGCGGTCGGGTTCGATGCGCTGCTCCAGTAGGCTGACTTCGACGCTCCGCGCCACGGCGCGCGCAGCATCGAGAATGAAGTCGCGAAATTCGCCGCGCTCGCGGCTGTAGCTATGCACGTCCTTTAGACGCCGGTCGGCGCCGGATAATTGCTCGTAGGCAGCGCGAAAGTCGCGGGCGTAAAGCGCGCCGACATATTTATTGACGACATCGGTTATGTCCGCGCGGTCATCGGCACCGGCGGTATGGGTCGTAAGCACGACCAGCACCATGGCGAAATAGCTTAGCGCCAGATGGCGGCGCGAGAGTCGGGCGGTAGTCATTATTGGGCTGGGTGGGGCGGTAGATTTAGCGCGGTTTTGCTGGAACCGTCCAAAAAAAGAACATCCGTCCGTCGACCCACTCTTTGTGGTCCGGCTTCCAGTCGCCCAAGTCGTTGTCGTGGATGACTATTCGAGCGCCCGGTTTGAGTTGCTGGAGGAGTCTGGGTTTGAGCTTCAAGACGACGTCAGGGAACAGATACATAGTGACCACCGACGCAGCGGACAAATCGACCGTGAATAGATCTTGCTCGCGAATCTCGGCTAGTTCCCCCAGCCCAGCTTTGGCGATGTTGGCACGAGATTCCTTGATGAGTTGGCGATCGAGTTCAAAACCTATGGCTCTGGCGCCCGCTTTGGCGGCGGCGATGACGATGCGGCCGTCGCCGGAGCCGAGATCGTAGACGACATCGCCTTTTTTAACCGCCGCGAACTCGATCATCCGGTCGACGAGCCTTTGCGGTGTCGGCGCATAGGGAACCACAATCTTGCTATTGGCGCTATCCTTATGTTGGGTGGGCGCGCCGGCGGCGGAGGAGTGGAATCCGGCTGAAAACAGAGCCACGGCGAATACTAGCATGCATGCTAGCGTCGTATGGGTGGGAAACTTCCGTGCCATCGAATCTACTACCTCCTCATTGGAGATTAACGGCCTTTGGCCGGAATTGTCCAAAGATAGAGTGTCCGGCCGTCGACCCGTTCGATTTTATCGGGTTGCCAGTCGCCCATGTCGAAGGAGTGGGAGACCACCCGCGAGCCCGGTTTGAGCTGGCTCAAGATATTCGGCTTCAGTTTCAAATTTACATCCGGTAGTAAATACATGGTGATCACTGAGGCCGGCGATAGATCGACGGTGAGAATATCTTGCTGGCGAATCTCCGCGCGATCCTGCAGGCCGGCCTGGCGAATACTGTCGCTCGATAGTTTGATCAAATCGCCGTCGATCTCGAAGCCCACCGCGCGGGCGCCTTTTTTCGCCGCGCTGATGACGATGCGGCCGTCGCCGGAGCCGAGATCGTAGACCACATCGCCCTTGGTGACGCCGGCCAGTTCGATCATTCTGTCGACCACCGGCTGCGGCGTCGGCACGTAGGGGACGATTTTTTTGAAATCGAAGATGGTGTCCTGTCCATGGGCCGCGCGCTCGAGCGGCGCCAGGCCAACGGCCGCGAATAGCGCGACTAAGCTCACTACCTTGGCGAAATATTTTCGCTTCATGGAATGACTTCCTCCGCAAAGAATTGCTGCCTGGCAATTAACCATAAAATATCCACCGTCGCCAGTTTGGAGCGCTTAGGGTTTCTTGATTGCGAATTCGTAGGTGAGTTTGATCTGCCGATGGCTTTGCCCGGCCGCGCTGTTGAGCTGGTAGGCCATAGCGAATTCTTTTTCCTGGCCGCCGTCGAGGGTGGTCGGCGTCAACAGGCCGCACTCGACCAGCTGTAGGTCCTCGGCGACGCTGGCCGGTTCGAGCAAGTGGCTGACCGAAAAAGTGACCGCCTGGGCGGTGGGATTTTTAATCGTCAGATTGACGAGAAAAAGCTCGTCGCTTTTGGCCATCACTTCGCTGGCGGCGAAGCGGACCGTTAGCTTGTGCCCATCGCTCAGCTGGCTTTCCAGTTGCACCCGCGTGCCGCTGGCCCAGTCGAGAAAGATCCGCCAGCCCTGCGCGTCTTCAACCAGCTCGACGGTTTCTTGGCCTTCGATGTGGACGAGCTTGCCGTTCCGATTGCGCGTGTCGAGTTCGCGCAGGATTTCTGTTTGCTTTGCTTGTGGCAGACCGTTCAAACGGTCTTGATCCCAATTCAACAGCAATTCGTTGATCTCGGCTGGTGCCGGGACGCGGTAACCGACTTTGATGATCAGCCGGGCGCCGTTCCCTTGCCGTTCGATGGTCCAAATCTTCATGTAGCCCGCGAGTTGGCGCGCGATTTCGAGGGTGAAGCCGCTGTAGGCGCCTTGGCTGGTGACGAAGCTCTGCCGTGGCCGCACTTGGCGGTCGGCGGAGGAGAGAAAATCGTAGGCTTGCGTGAAATCGCGCGCATACGTCGCGCGCAGATATGCGGTCGCGATGTCGACCGGCGGGTCGGCGATGTTATGGCGGCTTTGCCAAACGACCAAACCGCCATAGAACAAGATCGCGACCGCGACCATGCCGACTAACAAGCGGTAACGACCCATCCGGTTATCGATAGCGCGGCGGGCTACTTGACCGTGAATTCGACTTTGTCGCTGGCGTCGAGCTCGGTCTGGTGATCGCTGGCGACCACCCGCAGTACCAAGACATGCTTGCCCGGCTTGATGCCATTGAGCGTCCCCTTGGCGCTCTCGAACATGCCCATCAGCTCGCCGTCGACATAGGCGTGGGCGTGATGGCCGCGCTTGCCTTTGGTAAGGCTAAACTCTAGCGGGATTTTGTCGCCGGTGAAGACTTGGTTTTTGCTCGGCTTGATGATTTTGATCTTGGCGCCTTCGGCGGGTTGCAGGGCGCTGGCTTTGGCCGGCTGCGCCGGCTTGTTGACGTTTGGCGTTTCCTTCTTCGATGCCGGCGTGCCATGGCCGTGGCCACTGCCGTGATTCGACTGGGCGATTTGGAAATTGCGTCGATCGTCGCTCCACGCCAGCTGGCGCGACAGCGCGATGGTTGCGATTAGTAAAACCAAACCAACAAGAGAATTTTTCATCATCGGCGTTACCCCTTCGATTGCCGTCAAATATAACAGAAAAACACCGCGGCAAAATACCGGTTCGCCGCGCTGAGCTGGTTAGGGTCTTCGCGCCTTGGCGAGATCAAGGGTCCACGTGAGACCGAAGGTGGTTTGGACGGCTGTTCCGGTGGGGCGTAGACTGCGCCCCAGCGCCGCGCCGCCATGCGGGACATTGCCTAGTCTGGCGCCTGGGCGGTCGCCGACGATGCGGTAACCGAGATTGGCGTGAAGCGCCACCGGGGTGAAGGATTTGCTGGCGATCAACAGCAGCGCTTGGTCGGCGCGCCCGGTCGATAAGCCATTAGCGCGGCTGGCGCTCGGCAGTTTTAAGTCGAGGGTGGCGGCGCTGGCCGGCGCGGCCGACGATTCTGCAATGAATTTGTATTTGGCGTTGAGATCTTCGAAGCCGCGCACCGGCAAGCTACCGAGGCGATCGCGGTTGGCGCGCTGAAGCGCCAAACCGACTTCTAAATTGTCGTACAAGCCGTAGGTCAAGCCAAGCATGGGCGATTGCTGATCGCGTCCACCGCCGATCAGCCTACTTTGGGAAAAGCCCAACTCAAATTCCACCTAACCGGTGGCCACTGGGGCGGCGTCATCAATGCTCAGCGGTCGGCCGGCGAGGGCGCTGGCGCGTTCAAAAAGTATTATGAATAGGGCAATGATCGAGAATCGGAGCAGCCGTGTCATGACAACCAAGTTGGCATCGCCGGCGGCGAGCGATCCGTTTCATGGGAGATTCCCCCAAGCGCGATCATCAAGGTGCCAGCGTTATCGCTGTTTAAGATCGGTAGCATGTTGGGTCGTATTCTTCCAACTCTGGGACGCCCGGCTGAAGTCGTTTGGTTGCGCTGTTGGGCTGTGCTACGGGTGATTCATCGTGAGGCGATTTTCTCTGCTCTTGGTTTTGCTCACGCTGGTTTTCATGACCGGCTGCGGCCGCAATGAACGGATGGACCTGATCTACGGCGAAAGATGCGCCAACTGCCATGGCGCGGGTGGCCGCGGCGATGGACCGATGGCGACGGCGTTGCCAACACCGCCGCCGGACTTTCGCGACACCGTGCAGCGCTTGAGTAACAGCCAGATTCGCCGCCTTATCGCCGACGGCAAGGGCGCCATGCCGGCCTTCGATCCGGCGCTAAGGCCGTCCGAGGTCAACGACATGTTGCAGATGGTGCGTTTTTTGAGCCGCGAAGGGCGCGATCTCGCCTGGTGGGAAAAGTACGACACCTTGATCGCCGCCCATTGCAGCATTCCCTGGGAAGCAGCATTGGGGCTTGACGATCCGCCGGAGAAAAAACCGTGAAGGCTGTTTCCGTTCGCTGGGCGATTGCCTTGGCACTAGTGACCGCTTCGAGTGGCGCGCAAAGCCTGGCCCATCAGGCTGATTTGAAGCCGGTGGAGCGGCGCGAGGTGGTGATCCCGATCAACGATTTCACCCTGCTCGATCAGCATTCCCGCGTATTCAAATTCACTCAAATCACCGGCCGGGTCGTGGTCGTGGCTTTCGCCTACACCACTTGCCCGGACGTTTGTCCATTGATCACCGCGGCGCTGCGCCAGGTGCAAAGTGGCTTGAGCGCCGCCGAAGGTAAAAAAGTTTTTTTCCTCACCATCACTACCGATCCGGAAATTGACGCGCCGCCGGTTCTGGCCGGCTACGCCAAGCGCTACCGCGCAGATTTAACCAACTGGGCGTTTCTCACCGGCGAGCCAGCGCCGTTGCAGAAGGTCTGGAAAAATTTCGGCGTCGGGGTCAAGCGCAAAGGGCGCGGGCTGGTCGATCATACGCCGCTGACTGCGGTGATCGATCGCTGGGGAAAGATGCGGCTGGCATATATCGGCCCGATGCCGAATGTGAAAGTGGTGTTGCAGGATGTGCGCCGGTTGCTCGGCCAATGAATCGCTTTGTGGGCTGGACCGAAATGGCCGGCGAGGTCATTCGGCTGGGGTTGCGGAGCGGTCCTGGGTGGGGCCCGCGGGAATTCGGCGAAGTGTAGCTATGATGCCTATTTTTATAAGCTTTTGCGCGTAACTTGGTTGTAACCTGGCTTGACAAGGGTTTGGGTTAAAACTAGACTCAAACTTGAGATTTTGACTGGACACCGCGATGGCTACCGATCACGTTGAGCAGCTTGAACTGACAATTAATCAGCTCATCGAGAAGCACGAGCGGATCAAACGCGAACGCGACTCGATGGAAAAAAAGCTGCAACAAAAGGAAATCGAGTGGCATCATCTTAAGGGACAGTTGCGCCAATACGAGCGCGAGCGCATCGAGTTGCGCGACAAGCTCGATCGAATTTTGGGCCAGTTCGCTAACTTGGACTTGCGCGAATAGGAAAATCTTAGGCGATGAAAAAAGCCCTGGATGTCGAGATACTCGGCCAAAGATTCACTATCAGCAGCGATGCTGAAGAGGGTTACATGCTCAAAGTCGCCGGCTATGTCGACGGCAAGATGCAGGAACTCATGCAGGGGGCCAAGCCGGGGGCGAAGTCCAATGTGGCGATGCTGGCGGCGCTCAATATTGCCGATGAGCTGCATCGATTGAAAGATAGCCATGAGGCGGTACTGCATCGATTGGACCAATTATCGAAAAGAATAGCGACGAGATTGACTGAGGAGGGTTAGGGCCGATTGGAGTGTTTAAGGGCTGGCCGAGCCAGGATCCTCAAGCTCCAAATCGTGACGAGCGGACATTAAGATGGGGAAATCGGGTAACGCACTGACAATGGATCTGATCCGTTGGATTTGGCGGTTTATGAGTTCCTTGGGGACTCGGCGACTGCGTCCGGAAAATCCAGAAATTTGCATGGATGTCCCTTTGACAGGATTTATTTTGCAGCCTGTGCGGGTGTCGAACGCCAGGCGATTGTCTCGGGGACCGAACGCGCCGAACCGGCGAAGCGATTTGTAGCCAGGCGATTCCCGCCAGTAAAATTCCTGCTTAAGACCGTTCAAGCGCCCACTGTTTTATGAACGCGGTGCTTGCACCGGAGAGACGAGATCGATTGCGTCAGGCAAAGCTGGCGCAGCGCAGTACTCTGTCCGCGCCCGAAGTACAACGCTGGAGCGCGCAGATTCAAGCCCGAGCGTTGGCGTTAACCTGCTTTAGCACCGTCCAAGCGGTCGCGCTTTACAGCCCAATCCACAACGAAGTCGATACCGATAGTTTGCTCAATCATGCGTTGGCGCGCGGCAAAAGAGTTTTTCTGCCGCGTTGGATGGGCCAGGAGTTCGCCTTCGCGCAGGTCGCGCGGCGCGGCGAATTGGCGGTGGGACGGTTTGGCATCCTGGAGCCCAGCGGCGCGCTTGGGCTGACCGATGCCGATAAACAAAGTTTGTTGGTGTTTGTGCCGGGGGTGGTTTTCGATGGTCGGGGCAATCGTTTGGGCCGGGGTGGCGGTAGTTATGACCGGCTGCTGGAGCAATGTCGTGGCAGCGCGACTGCGGTGGGCTTGGCCTATGAGTTTCAGATCGTCGACGCGGTGCCGGCGCAGAGTTGGGATTTCGCCATGCATTTCATAGTTACGGAAATGAGAACCATCGATTGTCAAATCGCGCAGCGGCAAACGGGCGCGGTGGTCGATGGGGAATTGAGAAGGGGGGTGCTTTAATTTGGATTCGAATATGGTTTTTGGCATAGCCGGTGTGGTGGGCGGAGTTTTGTTGGCGACGTTGTTCGCTTGGATCAAGAGCAAACAGGCACGCATGCAGACCGAACAGGCGCAGATGGGCGCCGCACGGATCATCGAGGAGGCGAAAAAAGACGCCGCGGCGATCAAAAAAGAGGCCGAGTTGCACGCCAAGGATAGCGTGCTCAAGGAGCGTGCCGAGTTCGAAAAGGAAGTGCGCGAAGCGCGCCGCGAGGTGCAAAATCAGGAAAAGCGCGTGATCGCCAAGGAAGAAACGATCGATAAGCGCATCGAGGCGGTGGATAAGCGCGATAACGAATTCGCCCGCCGGGAACAAGCGCTCAAGGCACGGGAAAAAAGTCTCGAGGACAAGTTCGCCGAATCGGAACGGCAAGTGGACGAAGCGCGCCGGCATCTGGAGCAAGTCGCCGGCATGACTCGCGAGGAAGCTAAGAAAAATTTGATCGACGAAATGGTCGAAGAAGCTAAGCATGAATCGGCGAAACGCATCCGCGTCATCGAGGAAGAAGCCAAGGAAGAGGCGGTTCGCAAAGGCCAGAAAGTCGTCGCCTTGGCCATTGAACGGCTCGCCGGCGACTTCGTAGCCGAGCGTTCGGTAACTGTATTCCCACTGCCCAATGACGATCTGAAAGGCAAGATCATCGGCCGCGAAGGGCGCAATATCCGCGCTCTGGAAGCGGCGACGGGCATCGATCTGATCGTCGACGACACGCCGGAGACGGTGGTGATCTCGGGCCATAATCCGATTCGCCGCGAGATCGCCCGGTTATCTTTAGAAAAGTTGGTCACCGACGGCCGCATCCATCCGGGCCGCATCGAGGAAGTGGTGCGCAAGTCGGAGCAGGAACTCGACGAGTCGATCCGCGAGGCCGGCCAAAAGGCGATCTTCGATGTCGGCGTCCCCGGGGTGCACCCGGAGATCATCAAGCTTCTCGGCCGGCTCAAGTATCGCTACAGCTACGCGCAAAACGTTTTGCTCCATTCCATCGAGGCGGCGTTTATTTGCGGCGCCATGGCGGCGGAGTTGGGTTTGAACGAAAAGCAGGCGCGCCGGGCGGCGCTGTTGCACGACATCGGTAAGGCGGTCGACCATGAGGTCGAAGGCTCCCACGCGATTATCGGCGCCGAGTTGGCACGCAAGTACGGCGAGTCGCCCAAGATCGTTAATGCCATCGCGGCCCATCATGAAGATGTGAAGGCTGAGACTATTCTCGCGCCATTGGTTGACGCTGCCGACGCGTTATCCGGCGCGCGCCCGGGGGCGCGCCGCGAGATGATGGAAACCTACACGCGCCGTTTGGAAGAGCTCGAACGGATCGTCAACGAGTTTAAAGGCGTGGAAAAGTCCTACGCCGTGCAAGCCGGCCGCGAGATCCGCATCATGGTCCAGCATGACATGGTTTCCGACGACGATGCGGCGCGCATGGCGCGCGAAGTGGCGCGCAAGATCGAAGCCGAGATGACCTATCCGGGTCAGGTCAAGGTGACGGTGATCCGCGAAATGCGCGCTGTGGATTACGCCAAGTAGAAACGGTTTGCATGAAAATATTGATTCTCGGTGATGTCATGGGGCGTCCCGCACGGCGTGCCGTGCGGGAGCTCGTCCCGGCGTTGATTAAAAACGAAGAGCTCGATCTGGTGATCGCCAACGCCGAAAATGCTGCCGGCGGCATGGGCGTGGACTTAAAAAGCGCCAAAGAGCTGCTGTCCGCCGGCGTCAACGTCATGACCTCGGGCAATCACATTTGGAAAAAAAAAGAGATTTATTCCTATCTCGATAACGAAGCGACTTTGATTCGGCCGGCGAATTTTCCCGCCGGCGCACCGGGCCGAGGCTGGTGTGCTTGGCAAAGTAACGGCTTGAGCGCGCTGGTGATCAATCTCCAGGGGCGCGTTTTCATGCCCAATCATGTCGACGATCCGTTCCGCGCCGTCGATGAGATCTTAAAAGTTCACCGCACCCATTCGCCGGTGGTGATCGTCGACATGCACGCGGAGGCGACCTCGGAGAAAAACGCCATGGGCTGGTATCTCGATGGCCGCGCCTCGGTGGTGTTCGGCACGCACACCCATGTTCAGACCGCCGATGAGCGCGTCCTGCCGCGCGGCACGGCGTATATTACCGATGTTGGCATGTGCGGGCCGATGGATTCGGTGATCGGCATGGAACGGGAAGCCGTGATTCGCGGATTCATCACCCAATTGCCGCGGCAATTCGAAGTGGCCGAGGACAACGTCGCCTTGCAGGGCGTGATCGTCGATGTCGACGAGAACGACGGCAAGGCGCGGAGCATTCGCCGGCTGAGATTATTCTTGCAAGCGCAGTCCTGACGATGATCGAATTACAAACCCAGCTGGAAGTTATCAAACGCGGCGCCGTCGAGGTGCTGCCGGAAGACGAGCTGATCGCCAAGCTCAAACGGGGCCGGCCGCTACGGGTCAAAGCGGGCTTCGATCCCACCGCGCCGGATCTGCACTTGGGACACACCGTGCTGATCCAAAAAATGAAACAGTTCCAAGAGCTCGGCCATGAGGTGATATTTCTCATCGGCGATTTCACCGGCATGATCGGCGATCCCACCGGGAAATCGGAAACTCGCAAGCAGTTGACGCGAGAGGAAGTCGCCAAGAACGCCGAGACCTACAAAGAGCAAATTTTTAAAATTCTCGATCCGCAAAAAACCACCATCGAGTTCAATCATCGCTGGATGGAAAAGTTGGACGCCGTGGCGATGATTGAATTGACCGCCAAATATAGCGTCGCGCGCATGCTCGAGCGGGAAGATTTCAAGCAGC
>CAMDBU010000043.1 GCA_945889495.1 Syntrophobacter sp. SbD2
GGGGTTGTGCCGCCTCGCGACCACGTCTTCAGAAGAACAATCTCACTCTCGGTCAACTCAATGGCTGGGGCAACTCGCATCAAAACCTCCGCTTGCCCCTTAGACGAACAGTAACTACTATTAATTCAGAGACACTACACTAGATGCCAAGGATATTGAGACCGCATTCCGAGCCGCAACCAAGGGGCGTGCTCAGGCAGTCCTCACGCTAGCGAGCGCCATCCTCAGTTCTCAGCGAGCACAGGTTGTCGAACTCGCGGCAAAGAGCCGGCTCCCGGTGATATATCCAAATAGCCTGTTTATGGACGCAGGGGGCCTGATGACCTACAGCACGAGCTTGACCGACTTGTCCCGGCGCGCCGCTACGTTTGTGGACAAGATTTTAAAAGGTCGGACGCCCGCCGACCTGCCGGTCGAGCAACCGATCAAGTTCGAGTTCATCGTCAATCTCAAAGCAGCGAAGCAGATCGGCCTGACGATCCCGCCCCAGGTACTGGCGCGGGCGGATCGGGTGATCCGATGAAGTAGGCAATAGGCATGAGGCAACAGGCAAGAGTAAGACAGAAAATCATGTGCAAAAAAACTATCCTCTGGCTACTAACAACCGTCTTGCTGACAACCGGTTTCGCGGACGCCCAGCAGCCGACGAAGATTCCCCGAATCGGTTGGCTAACCGCTTCGTCGCTCGCCGCTCAAGCGACCCGCATCGAGGCATTTCGGCTAGGGTTGCGCGACTTGGGCTACGTCGAGGGCAAGAACATCGCCATTGAGTTGCGCTCCGCCGATGGGAAGTTGGATCGTGTCCCCGCGCTGGTGGCCGAAATCCTCCGCCTCAAGGTCGACATCATCGTATCCGCCGGCCCGGCCGTGACTCGCGCGGCCAAGGAAGCCTCGGCGACGATTCCAATCGTCATAACCAACGATAACGATCCGGTTGCCAGCGGCTTCGTCGCCAGCCTGGCGCGCCCAGGAGGGAATATTACCGGACTATCCACCCTCGCCCCGGAGTTAAGCGGAAAACAGCTGGAGATACTGAAGGAGACCATTCCTAAATTATCGCGCGTCGCCATCCTGGGAACTTCCACCGACCCGGGCAACGCGCAAGCGATAAAAGAATTGGAACTTGCCGCCGGTGCATTGAAGTTGAAGCTTCAATACCTAGACCTATTGAAACCCAAAGACATCGACCCAGCATTCCAGGGCGCGATGAAGGGGCGCGTCGAAGCGGTCCTGGTACTACTGAACCCCATCACCGGCGCCCAGCGCGCGCAACTTTTAGACCTCGCGGTGAAGAACCGGCTTCCAGCGATCTATCCCAATAGCCCCTACGTCGACTCAGGCGGCCTGATGACCTACAGCACGAGCTTGACCGACTTGGACCGGCGCGCCGCTACTTACGTGGACAAGATTTTGAAAGGCCGGACGCCCGCCGACTTGCCGGTAGAGCAGCCGATGAAGTTCGAGTTCATCGTCAATCTGAAATCCGCCAAGCAGATCGGTCTGACTATCCCGCCGAATGTGCTGACGCGGGCGGATCGGGTGATCCGATGATGATCGGGTTGCTATACTAAACGCAACTAGTATTGCGCATAGTGCAGCTATTCGCTAGGCTGCTTTCCGATGGTCGAAAGAAAATCTTGGATCGATCGGTTGGAACAAGCGTGGAAACGGCGCTCCGTAGTCTGGCTTTCCGGAGTTCGGCGCGCTGGCAAGACTGTCCTATCGCAGAGTCTTCGAGATATCGAGTATTTTGACTGTGAGCTGCCGCGCGTGCGCCGGATGATCGAAGATCCCGAAGCGTTCCTCAAGGACAACCGCGGCCGCAGAATCGTATTAGATGAGATTCACCGTCTTGAGCGGCCATCGGAAATTTTGAAAATCGCCGCGGACCATTTTCCCAACACCAAGATTCTCGCGACCGGATCCTCGACTCTTGGCGCTTCAGCCAAGTTTCGCGACACCTTAGCCGGGCGTAAAGAAGAATTGTGGCTCACCCCCATGACCACGGCAGACCTCGAAGATTTTGGCGGAAAGAACCTTCAACATCGACTTCTGCACGGTGGCCTACCCGCTTTCTTTCTTGAAAAACAGCTTCCCGAGAAAGATTTTCAAGAATGGATGGATGCGTACTGGGCGAAAGACATCCAAGAGCTTTTCCGCCTCGAACGGCGCCAGTCTTTTCAAAAATTTGCCGAGCTGCTGATGGCGCAGAGCGGCGGTATCTTCGAAGCAACGAAGTTTGCCCGGCCCTGCGAAGTCAGCCGAACCACGATCGCCAACTATCTCGCCGTGCTGGAAGCGACCTATATCGCCCATGTGATCCGCCCCTACAGCACGCACCGCCCCACCGAAATCATATCCGCGCCAAAAGTTTACGGTTTCGACACCGGCTTTGTCTGCTACCATCGCGGCTGGCACGAACTGAGGAGCGAGGATCTCGGATTGTTGTGGGAGCATCTGGTGCTCAACGAAATGCACGCGCACATGCAATCTCGCGAAATTCGCTACTGGCGTGACAAGCGCGGCCACGAGGTCGATTTCATCCTGGCCCAAACCAAACAATCCTCGTTAGCGATCGAGTGCAAGTGGTCGGCATCGGATTTCGACGCCGGCAACCTGCAAGCGTTCAGAAAACCTTACCCAGACGGCGACAACCTGGTGGTCGCCAATGATGTCGAGCGCTCCTTCACCCGCTCTTACGGCGGCCTGTCCGTGCGCTTCGTAAGTTTGGCGGATTTGATTGCCGAGGTAACGAGGAAACCGCCAGCGCGCGCGAAATAGGATTTGGATTATGGAGAACCCACATGGTTGAGAAAATTTCCCTCCGGTTTCTGGATTCTAGTTTTGACAAGCGGCCCCGCCGACGAAAATGGGTAGGGCTTGTCACCCTGGTTATAGCCTTCGGAGTTTGCAGCGAAGTCAGTGCACAGCCAACGAAAATCCCGCGGATAGGACGCCTATCGATTACCTCCCCTCCCGCTGAATCGGCCCGCATGGAGGCGTTAAGCCAGGGTCTGCGTCAACTTGGCTACGTGGAGGGGAAAAACATTATCATCGAGCATCGATCTGCGGAGGAAAAACTAGATCGCCTGCCTGCGCTCGCGGCCGAGTTGGTGCGCCTGAAGGTAGACGTTATCGTCACGGCCGGTTCGACACCGACTCGCACCGCCAAGGCAGCAACTTTTGCGATTCCCATCGTTATGAGTAACGATAACGACCCTGTTGGCGATGGATTTGTTGCTAGCCTGGCACGACCTGGGGGAAACATTACTGGACTATCTAACTTTGCCCCGGAGCTAAGCGGCAAACGACTGGAGATTCTAAGAGAGGCGGTCCCTAAGCTCTCCCGCGTAGCCGTTCTCGGTACTTCAACCAACCCGGGACAATCTCAAATAATAAAAGAAGTGGACCTCGCCGCAAAGGCGTTCGGAGTGAAGCTTCAAACCCTAGACGTTTTAGATTCCAAGGATATTGAGACTGCGTTTCGAGCCGCAAGCAAGGGGCGGGCTGACGGAGTTCTTGTTCTAACAAGCGCCGTCCTCGTTCCTCAGAGAGTTCAGGTTGCTGAGCTCGCGCTAAAGTACCGTCTTCCCGCGATATATTCCAACAGCCAGTACGTAGAAGCCGGCGGCCTTATGTTTTACGGCGTGAACGTCCTCGACTTAGACCGGCGCGCCGCGACGTATGTGGACAAGATTTTGAAAGGCCGGACGCCCGCCGACCTGCCGGTGGAGCAGCCGATGAAGTTCGAGTTCATCGTCAATCTGAAAGCGGCCAAGCAAATTGGCCTGACGGTCCCGCCGAATGTGTTAGCGCGGGCGGATCGGGTGATTAAATAGGCATGAGGCAACAGGCAAAACCAAGAGATCAGATTGGAGGTCGTCCGATGAAGCGAATGGTCATAATTTTAGCTCTGTGCGGCGGATTGGTCACCGCCACACAAATCAATGCCGCCGACAAGCTCACGCTGAGCTCGACCAACATCACGGCGCTCGACTTGGATCATGTGGTCGCCAAGGACAAGGGGTTTTACGCCAAGGAAAATCTCGATGTCGATATCCAGACCATGGCGCCGGACTTGGTAATCAAGACTTTGCTCGCCGGCACGGTCGACCTGGCGCGCTCGGGCACCCACTTCGGCATGATCGCGGCGGTGCGCGGCGGCGAACTGAAGATCGTCGGTGGTTCGAACTACGGCTATCCCTACGAGGTGATCAGCCAGCCGCAGTTCAAGACCTTGGCCGACTTGAAAGGCCAGCGCATCGCCGCGGCGTCGCTGGCGAGCATCACCACGACGATTTTTAAAGATGTCATGCAGCGCCAGGGCATCCCGCCGTCGGCTTACACTTTGGTTTTCGTCGGCGGCAGCGCCGACCGGTTTCAAGCGGTCGCCGCCGGCGCCGCGGTGGCGTCCCTCGCCGAAGCGCCGCCGTTCAATTTCAAATCTGTGGAAGCCGGCCGCAAAGTCCTGCTCAAGTATTCCGACGAGATCAAAAACCTGCAATACACTTCCTACTTCGTGCAAACTAAAGCACTGGTGCAAAGCCGGCCGCTCTACAGCCGCTTTATGCGCGCGCTGGGCCAAGCGATGCGCTGGATGAACAATCCGGCCAACGAGAAACAAATGCTCGAACTGATGGTGCAGAAATTGAAAATCGACGAAGCCACCGCGCAGCAAACTTACAGATTCATGATCTCCGAGCAAAAATCCTTCCGCCTCGAAGGCGCCATCGACGGCCCCGGCATGGCGGAAATGGTGCGGCTACTGTTCGAAGACAAAATGATCCCGGAGAAAAAGCCCTGGGAAAGCTTCGTCGATCCGGCCTTCTTGTCGGCGAGCAAGTAGCTGGATCGCTGCAACCGGAACTCGGATTATCTCGCGCCAAGCACGCAAAGACCGCAAAGGAAAGATTACGGTTTCCGAACTTGGCGAGCTTGGCGCGAGACATTCCAAGTCGCGGCTGCGGCTTTTCGCTCTAACCAAACATGGTAGAAATCCCCAACAAGGAGATCCTATGAGTCAGCTAACGCGCGCCATTCTGATTGCCGCGGTGATCGCTTTTCACTCACCAATGTTCGCCGCCGACAAGGTCACCATGAGCTCGACCAACATCACCGCCTTCGATCTCGATCAGATCGTCGCGGTGGCGAAGGGCTTCTTCGCCAAGGAGAACGTCGAGTTCGAGCCCACCTACATGCAGCCTGACTTAGTAATTAAGGCGCTGCTCGCCGGCACCGTCGACATGGCGAAGTCGGGGTCGCACTTCGGCCTGATCGCGGCGTCGCGCGGCGGCGAGGTGAAAGTCATCGGCGGCTCGACCTACGGTTACGCCTACCAAATCATCAGCCAGCCGGAATTCAAAACTCTCGCCAGCTTGAAAGGCCAGAAGATCGCCGGCGCTGGCGTCGCCAGCATCACCACGACGATCTTCAAGGACGTCATGCAGCGCCAGGGCATCCCGCCCTCGGCCTACACGATCCTATCGGTCGGCGGCAGTGGGGAAAGATTTCAAGCCGTCGCCTCCGGCCAAGTCGCCGCGTCGCTCGCCGAAGCGCCGCCTTTTAACTTTCGCTCCATCGACTCGGGCAAGCGCGTGCTGCTCAATTATTCCGACGAGATCAAGAGCATCCAGTACGGCTCCTACTTCGCGTCGAATAAATCGCTGACGCAAATGCGCCCGGTGCTCCAGCGCTTCATGCGCGCCATCGGCCAGTCCATGCGCTGGCTGAACGATCCGGCCAACGAAAAGGAAGCCGCGCGCATCCTGATTGAGCGCCTGAAGATCGACGAGACCGTCGCCGCCCGCACCGTCAAATTCATGATTCCCGAAAACAAGTCCTACCGCGGCGAAGCCCTAGTCGACCCCGTGGGCCTGAACGAAATGATCCGCCTGCTCCTGTTGGATAACTTGATCCCAGAGAAAAAATCTTGGGAAACCTTCGTCGACGCCGGATTTCTCCCGGCCGTGGCAAAATGAGAATCGTGCTCGTGACTCGTGATCGTGTTCGTTGTCGAATCCGGAAACGAGCACGAGCCACGAGCGACGAGCACGACCCCGAGCACGAGCACGATTAAATCGTGACCGCCACGCGAAAGCCGTAATCGGAATATTGAAACGCCGGCGGCAGCGAGCTGCGCGCGGCGCAGCGGGCGAATTTGATCTGGTGGCGCCAGGAACCGCCGCGTGAGGCGCGCCGCTCACCTGACAGCGCGCCACGGGGATTACGCTCCGGTGAATCGCGATAATAGTTGTAGTCGTAGTAGTCGCTGCACCACTCGTGCACGCCTTCGCTCATGTCGTAGAGCCCGAAGCCGTTGGCTTCATTGACGCCAACCCGCGCCGGGCCGCAGCTATCAGGATCGAAGCCAACGTAAGGCCGCAGCTCCGGAGCTTCATCTCCCCAGGGGAACAGCGCGCCATCCCGTCTGCCGCGCGCGGCATATTCCCATTCGGCTTCGCTCGGCAGACGAAATAATTTTCCAGACTCCGCGCTCAGCCACTGGCAATAGTCCACCGCCTCGAACCAAGTCACGCCGACCACCGGCTTCAACCCATCGGCGAAACTCGGCTCGGCCCAGTATTTCGGCGCCGGCGCACCGGTGGATTGCAAATAAATTTCGTATTGCCCATGGGTCACCGGATACTTGCCCAGGCCGAAGCCGTCCACCCAGACGCGATGCACCGGCCGCTCGTTATCCTGGCCCGACTCCCAGCCCATGAGAAATGAGCCGGCGGGGATTTCGACCATCTCGGGGAATTCGGCAATAAACATTGCGGCGAAGGTAATGCGCCGGCTGGATAGCGTCAAGAGATTGCGCTAAATCTAGCTGAGCCTATATTGGCGCGAAGACTTTCTGGAGGCGTTCATGACAAGTTGGCCGAAACATTGGTGGCGGATAGTGGTATTGGCGGCGGCGCTGACCGAAGTCACGTTATCGCCGAACAGCAGCCTTGCCCAATCGACCCCCTTCTACAAGGATAAAACCATCCGCATCGTCGTCGGCTTCACCTCCGGCGGGCTCTACGACCAGTACGCGCGCTTGCTGGCGCGCCACATGGGCAAATACATTCCCGGCAATCCGACGATCATCGTGCAAAACATGCCCGGCGCCGGATCGCTGAGCGCGACCAACTATCTTTACGGCGTCGCCAAACCGGACGGCCTCACCCTCGGCATGTCGGGCAGCGGCATCTATCTCGACCAATTACTCGGTCGCAAAGAAGCGATGTTCGACGTGGCGAAATTTCCCTGGATCGGCAGCGTCGACCAGCGCGATCTGGTACTCTACATGAAAGCCGACGCGCCGTGGAAGTCCATCGAAGACATCCTCGCCGCCAAGGAAGCGCCCAAGTGCGGCTCCACCGGCACCTCCGATCTGACGACGATCCTGATGAACATCCTGGGCGACACTCTCGGCGCCAAATTTCACGAAGTGCGCGGCTATCCCGGCGGCGTCGAGATCGATCTGGCGCTGGAGAAAGGCGAAGTCCATTGCCGCGGCACCGGTCTCACCACCCACTTCGCCCGCGAGCCCTACTTCACCTGGCACAAGACCGGCTTCGACCGCCACATCGTCCAGACCGGCGCGAAAAAAGATCCGCGTATCGCCGACGCCCCGACACTCGGCGAACTGATGGAAAAAAAGAAAACCTCAGCGCTGCCGCGCAACGTCGCCAAAGTATTGCTCGTCTCAGCCACCGTCGGCCGACCCATGATGACCACCCCCGGCACGCCGCCCGACCGAGTGAAGCTCTTGCGCGAAGTTTATGTGAAAACTTTCAAAGACCCGCTGGTCATCGAAGAAGCCAAACGCGCCAAGATGGATCTGGAAATCTTGACCGGCACCGAAGTCGAAGCCCAACTGCGCGACGTCATGGGGCAGCCGAAGGATGTCATTGAGAGGGTGAAGAAGCTGTCGGAGTGAGCGGCGGCGCTAAAACGCGCTGGCATCGGCGTTCGTTGGCGGTGAAATGTTCATACAAATGACCAGTGCATGAAAGCTCTAAGTGTCGTCGAAAGAGTCACCATCGGTGGAATTTGTTTTGGGAGAGCAGCGATTGTAAAAGAAACTATGGAACTGCTTACCCTGGTCACGGGAATCATAAGTTAGGCGCCGAAGCTACATGTCTCCACCAGAACGGAAAAAATCAAATTGGTCATCCGTGAAGGCCGCACTCTCGCAGCTCAAACAGGATGAACTGCTTGGCCTTCTGCGAGATTTGTACGAGGTCTCGCCAAGCAACAAACAGTTCATGGAAGCACGCCTGCGAATCGGCGCGAACCAGATCGCACCGTTCAAGAAAATCGTTGCCGACTACATGTACCCAGACGTCTATAAAAACCGTCCAGTGCAGATTGCCAAAGCCAAAAAGGCTATCAGCGATTATCGCAAGGCGGCCCCAAGTGATGCTTTGGGGGCGATCGATCTCATGATCTTCTTCGTCGAGTGCGGCAACCGCCTGACATGCGATTTTGGCGATATAGACGAGCCGTTCTATGACGCGCTGCTGAGCATGTACGCGAAAGCTGTCGAGGCGGTAGTCGGGCTCCCGGAACCGGCGGCGGAGCCGTTTCGAAATAGACTCCGGGAACTCACGGAATCATCTAAAGGGATTGGCTGGGGATATCATGATGGCCTATGCGATGAGTACTATTCGGCATTCCCAGAGGAAGACAGCGAGTAGTCGCTCGCAACTGACCTGCCGAACAACAGGGCTAACTTCGCTAAAAGCTGTATCGGCGCGCCGTTGAGGCCGTGCGTTACCCCTCCTGAACCTACGATATGAAACCCTTCGTCTGGATCACCGCGCTAATCCTCTCACTGCCGTTCCTCGCCGGCGCAGCGTTCACGGCCTACGATGTGATGGGCCGCGCCGACATTCTCACGAACCCGGAATCGAAGGTGGCGGTGGGCTGGCTGTTTACCGGGCTGATGTTTCTCGGCACCGGCGTGCGCGGCTGGCGCACGCACCGGCGCGCGGCGAAAGCGACATCATCAAGGACCTAAAAACTATGATCAGCCCCGTCAGACCGCGATGCTAGCGTGGAACCGGAGTCCCAACGCGCGGACCACCTTGAGCACGGTCGCAAGCTCTGGGTTTCCAGTGGATGAGAGCGCCTTATAAAGACTTTCGCGTCCCAAGCCGGTCTGCCGGGCAATTTGACTCATGCCTTTCGAGCGAGCGATATCGCCTAATGCGGCGGCGATGAGGTTCGGATCACCGTCCTCTAGCGCAGCTTCTAGATAGGCTGCCCGATCTCTTTCGGTTTTTAGATGATGAGCGGCATCCCATGGCAGAGTTTTCTTCTTCGTCTTTTTTTTTGCCGTAGCCATCTTCAGTACTCCCTCACCGCCTCGATCGCATTTTTGATGTCTTTTGTCTGAGACGCCTTATCTCCACCAGCAAGCAAGATTATCAACCGATCGCCTCGTCGAGTGAAATAAATGCGATAACCGGGGCCATAGAAATTCCGATAATTTTCCATTCTCCATTATCCATTGTCAATTTTTCGTTTCCAGCTCTTTCCACACCGACCGGACAAACGAAAAATCACGCACGTCATCGATAGTGCGCTTCTTGTCATTGCCCAATCGATCGATAAAACTTTCCATCTCGCTGTCGGTCATGGTGCCGTCGCGCAAAATCGATTTGAGCTCGACATCGTAGGAACGCGCGGCGATCTCGGGGGTTTGCTTGACCCATTGCAACAGCACTTTGATGGTCTCGGCACGGTTTTCGTCGATAAACCGGTTGGCGCGCAATAAGGCGCGCACGCCGCGCCGGACGAACTGGGGATTCTCTTTGATCAGGCGCTCCGAGGTAATCATCCCCGACGCCGGCATGCCGATCTCCGGCGGGCCGGCGAGTACTTTGACGCCGGCCTTTTGCGCCATAAGATCGTGCGGCGGCGACAGCGTGGTCACCTCCACCGCGCCGGTGATGACGGACTGCAAGCGCACCGAAGTATCGCCCAGCGCCACCGGCTGCATCAGCGCCGGGTTGAGCCCTTTGGAGCGGAGCAACTCCTCGGCGACCAGATGATCGGCACCACGGATGCTCGACACGCCCAACTTCTTGCCTTTCAAATCCTGCACATCCTTGATGCTTGGATGAGCGATCAAATAATAAACGCCCTTCTTGAACGCGACGAGAACGATCTTCAGCGGAAATCCCGAGAGAATCCCGCGCACCGTGCTGACAAACGTGCCGGTGAAGGACACGTCGCCGTTCATCAGCGCCATCACACCCAAGCGCGGATTGGCCTGAATGATCTCGACGTCCATGCCTTCGTCGCGAAAGAACCCTTTGCTGACCGCGACGTAGTAGGGCACGCTAGTATTGCTCCGGCTAGAAAACGAAATCCGCACCTTCTGCGTCTGCGCTTGAGCGATACCTCCTGCGCTTGCGACGAACAGCGTGATCAAAGCAACCAAGAACCGATGACGAATCCGAACATTCTCCATTCTCAATTCTCCATTCTCAATTTTGAACCCGCGCTATCGCGCGGTTTCAAGCTCTTTTAGCGCTGCCCGGGCAAAGGAAAAATCCCTGACTTCATCGAGAGGCCGCTTCTTCTCGGCCAACCGTTCCATCTGAAACTCGATCTCGGCGTCGGTCATGGTGCCGTCCTTGGACAGCGCCTTGAATTCGATGTCGTAGGAGCGCGCCGCCAATTCGGGCTTCTGCTGCACGTACTGGGTCATGATGCGGATAGTCTCATCACGGTTGGCTTCGATGTAGCGGTTGGCTCTGTGCAGCGCGCGGATGGTCCGGCGCAGGATCTGCGGCTGCTCCTTGATCAATTTGTCCGCGGCGAAAAGACCGGAAGACGGCACGCCGATCTCCGGTGGCCCGGAGATCGCCCGCAGTCCCTGGGCTTGCAGTTGGGTATCGTAGGGCGGCGGCACCGACACCGCTTGCACCACCCCCGTCACCACCGCTTGAAAACGCAATGCCGGATCACCGACGGCGATGGCCTGAACGGTGCTCGGATCGATGCCCTTCATGCGCAAAAGCTCGCGGCCAATAATATGATCGCCACCGTTGATCGCCGTGACACCGAGTTTTTTGCCCTTGAGATCTTGCGGGTCTTTGATCACCTCGGGGCGCACCATCAAGTAGTAGGTGCCCTTCTTCAAGAGAACGAACACGGTCTTCATCGGCAGCCCCTGAACCACGCCGCGAAAGGTCGAGACAAAGGATGTCGTGAAGGTCACATCGCCGTTGAGCACCGCCATGGCGCCCAGGCGCGGGTTGATCTGAATGAACTCGACCTCCAGCCCCTCTTCCTTGAAGATCCCTCTAGACTGCGCGACATAGTAGGTCGCGTTGGTGTTACTCCGACTCGACAGCGAGATGCGGATCTTTTGCAACTGCGCGTGCGCGGGAGCGAGCTGCGCTAGCAACGCGGCGGCCGCGATCCAGCCAATGACGAGTTTGCCAATTTTGATTTTCACTCGGGTCTCCTTATTTTCCTCGGATCTCTCTGGCGAGGGTAAAGTCCGCGACTTCATTTATCCCCACATTGGACGCTAACAACTTGGCGCGCTGGCCGACGATCTCCCAAAACGCTTTGTCGTTGCGCGGCAGGCCGTCGCTATAGGCAAACGACACGTCGCGCAGCGCGCCGGCGGCCTCGTCCTTGGACATCTTGAGCCACTGGACGATGGACGCCAGGGTGGCCGCTTCGTTGGCCGGTTGCGAGATAAAGCGGGTGGCGCGGATCAACGCGCGCAGCACCCGGCGCACCTGTTCGGGATTGTCTCTAATCGTGCGCCGCTGGGTCGACAAGCCAGCCAACGGCGCGCTGTAGACATCGCCGGCGCGAAACAACACGTTCATCCCCGCGCTACGCGCCTTCTGCGGCCAAGGCGGCACGAGAAAAGTCGCATCGGCGATGCCCTGGTGCACCATGGCGAACAGCGCCGGCGAGTCCGCCGCCGAGATCCACTTCACGTCCTTGCCAATCTCCAGATTGAAGTGGCGCGCCAAGGCCTGAAAAACCAATCCGGTAGAGCCGTTCAGATCCACCGCGTTGATGACGAAGGTCTTGCCGCGCAGGTCGGCCGGCGACTTGATCGTCGACCGAGTCACCAAATAGTGCAGCGAGCGGTCGACGAACACGCCGGCCATCTGCACCGGCGAGCCGCGCAGCGCGCTGTCAATGGGCGGCAAGAAACTCATGGTGTAGTCGATGTGGCCGTTGGCCAGCGCCGGCGTCAGCGCGGCGGTGCGCACCTGAACGAATTTCACGTCCAAATTTTCCTGGCGAAAGAATCCTTGGTCGATGGCGACACGGCCGGCGAGAAAGGTCAAAGTCGAGGCGGTGTAGCTGAGCGAAATCTCCTCGCCGTGAACCCAACACGGAAAAGCCGCCGACAACAGTGAAACGATCAGTATAGTGAAGCATTTAATCATAAGGTGAGCGCCGATCATCGTGAATCCTGTTGCTTTAAATAGGTCAGTCCCGCCCCAGCGTCAAGCAGCGTAGCGAAGAGACTATTTACAATCTTCCGCCAGTTGGACTACAGTCGAGCCACCATCATGAAATTTTCCCCATCGACATTTGTCTGCGCTTTGCTGTGCGCCGCGGCAGCCTCCGCCAACCATTATCTACCCAAGCCCGGCGAACGGCCGATACCGCTGCGCGTCGCCACTTCAGCGGTGACCGGCGGCTTCATCCATCTTTACGCCGCGCTCGACTACGGCATCCTGGAGAAATACGGCTTCAAGACTGAGCATATCTATATCCGCGGCCAGTCGCCGGCGCTGGCGGCCCTGGCCGCCGACCAAATCCAATTCAACTACGGCGCCGCCGACGGCAGTCTGCCCGGCATCGCCGCCGGTATCGACGCCAAGTTCGTCGCCTCGCCGTTGGTCAAGCTGCCCTACGTCATGATCGCGCGCAAGGACATCCGCCGGCCAGAGGATTTAAAAGGCAAAGCCATCGGCGTCACTCGCCCCGGCGACCTGAGCGCGCGCTTGTCGCGCATGGTGATCCGCAAATTCGGCTTGACCAGCGACGATGTGACGATCCATCCCATCGGTGGCAGCCAGCAGGAGCGCTACCAGGCGATGGTCGGCAACGTCGTGCAAGCGATTCTAGTCACGCCGCCCCTCGACATCCGCGCCAAGAGCGACGGCTTCAACGTGATTTACCGCTTGATCGATCTGGACATCCCGTTTGTCTACAGCTCGCTCATGACCAATTACAAAATGCTCCGCGAGCGTCCAGACACCGTCCAGCGCATGGTCGCGGCGTTAGCCGAAGCGGTCCATTTCGTCGAGAAAAATCCCGACAAAGCCAAAGCCTCGGTGGCCAAAGCCATGCGGGTCAAGGACGAAGAAGCGCTGCAAAGCTCCTACAACGTCTACGCCCGCGACATCGTCGACCGCACCATGCTCGTGCCGGGGAAATCCATCACCGAAGCCTGGGAACTCGCCCGCGACACCGGCACCATCGTCAGAAGAAAACCCGAAGAACTGTACGACAATAGCTTCGTCAATAACTTGGAGAAGAGCGGCTTCCTGAAAGAGCTCTGGGGCAACGAAAATTATCGGCGCTAGCAATTAGCGATATTTTCCGAATCCGTCATTCCCGCGCAGGCGGGAATCCAGGTGGCGGACAAAGTCCGCCCTACCGGCGAAGGCCGGTATCCAGGCCGTGTGGATACTGTAAGATGGATGCCGGCGGGAGTTTATCCTGAGCAAGATTGAAGGGCCGGCATGACGGAGCTAATAGGGATATCGAACATGCGCCGGCTTTAGATAAACGCGCACAAGGAGTTGGCCACCGATGCAGCGCAAACTTCCAGCGATCTTACTCGCGCTATTGTTTTCCGCTCCCAGTTTCGCCAGCCACTACCTACCCAAGCCCGGCGACAAGCCGGTTAATATTCGCATCGGCACCTGCGCCATCACCGGCGGCTTCGTCCATCTCTACGCCGGCCAGGACTACGGCATATTTGAAAAGTACGGATTGAAAACCGAATCGATCTTCATCCGCGGCAGCGGTCCGGCCTTGGCCGCGCTGGCCAGCGATGAGCTGCAATTTATTTTCTGCGCCGCCGACGGCACCATCCCCGGCATGGCCACCGGCATCGACGTCAAACTGGTCGCCTCGCCACTGGTCAAATTGCCCTACGTACTGATCGCGCGCAAGGAAATCCGCCGCGGCGAGGATTTAAAAGGCAAAGCCATCGGCATCGCCCGCGCCGGCGATCTGAGTGACAAACTCACCCGCGCGGTGATCAAGAAATTCGGCTTGACCCCCGATCAAGTATCGATCCGCCCCATCGGCGGCAGCCAGGGCGAGCGCTACCAAGCGATGGCCGCCAACATCGTCCAGGCCGTCACGGTCACGCCGCCGCTCGACAGCCGCGCCAAAAACGCCGGCTTCAACGTCGTCTATCGCCTGATCGATCTCGACATGCCTTTCATCTACAGCTCGCTCCACACCAGCCATAAAATGCTCCGCGACCGGCCCGAGCTGGTCCAGCGCGCCGTCGCCGCCTTCGCCGAAGCGGTCCACTTCGTCGAGAAAAATCCCGACAAAGCCAAAGCGTCCATCGCCAAAGCAATGAACATGAAGGACGAGGAAGCGCTCCAGTCCTCCTACAACGTCTACGCCAAGGAAATCGTCGACCGAACCATGATCGTCCCGGCCAAATCGGTCGCCGAGTCCATCGAAAGCGCCCGCGAAGGCGGCACCACTATTCGGCGCAAAGCCGAGGAGATCTTCGACAACAGCTTCGTCAACAATTTAGAAAAGAGCGGTTTTCTAAAAGAGCTCTGGGGCAGCGAGAATTACCGGCGGTAATCCGCCGGTTCAAGCCAGGTTCACTGGAGTCATTCGGCAAGAAACCAATCCACTGCGCCAACCGCCGAGACCGTTTTGGGTAGATCGCGGGAGAGCTCGGGCTCGAGAGTAATCAACACCTGCTTTGCGCCGCGGTGTTCCCGTGCCGCGGCTGCTAACGCCCGAGTTTCACGTTCTCGCGTTGTCGCGCTGTCTAAATCGGCGCAGACTTGAATGAGTTCACGTTTTGAATCTGGATAGCGCGCGAGAAAATCGACCTCATACCCATCCGCGGTCCGTACATACGAGATCTCGGCGCCGCGCCGTTCCAGTTCCAACAATACACAGGTCTCTAGGGAATGCCCCAAATTGCTCTTCCCTGACCGGTCGAAAACCGGAATTAAACCAGCATCGATGGGATAAATCTTGCGCGGATTCACCATCCGCCGCCGCTCGGAATCCGTGGCGATATACACAGCGCGAATCAAGAACGCGTCTTCCAGATGAGACAGATAGGCATGCAGAGTATCCTTAGCGACGGGCACACCTTGAGACTTGAGATCGCTCAAGAACTTACTCACACTGAAATGACTCCCAGCATTTCCCAATAAATGGCGCACCATCCAGCGGAGCGCTACCGGGTGAGAAACCGAATGCCGCTCGATAACATCGCGAATCAACGCAGTATCGACGTAGCCGCGGAGGAGCTCGAATCGATCCCTGGGTGGGACACCTTGAGCTTCCGGAAAGCCGCCCCCAGTAAGAAACTCCCTCAAGTGCTTATTGAGGGCTGAACGTTGGGACTTGGCCAGCTGCCTAAGTTTTAGATCAGGCTCTCGGCCGCAATGGCGCAGGTACTCGCGAAAACTAAACGGGTGCACAAGCGCTTCCATGGCGCGCCCTCGCATACTCGTCGCCACCTCGCGGCTAAGCAAGCGCGCTGAAGAACCGGAAATCAGCAACTCCACATGCTCGGTGTCGAGGAGCCGGCGCGCAAAGGTTTCCCATCCTTGAACAACCTGTATTTCGTCAAAAAAGAACACCGAGCGACTACGATCACGCAATTCTGGGTGTAAGCGATAGTATTCTTCAACCACCAGATGCAAATCCGAAGCTCCCAGCCCCGCCAAACGTTCGTCTTCGAAATTGAAATAAAGCAGGGCCTCTCTGGCCGTCCCTTGCGACAGGCGATCGGCCAGGACCTGCCATAAAAAAGTGGTTTTGCCGGTGCGCCGCATGCCGATGACCGCGACGGCCTTATTTTTGACCGCGGGCAGCCAAACGTCTCGGCGCGTGAACGCTGGAACTGGCAGGGCTAACGAATCGACGATTTTTTGCCGGATGAGCTCTCGCATTTGTCCTTATTAAAAGGACATATTATTAACTATTTGTCCTTATGTAAAGGACAAATAATCCGAATTTCGCTGTCCGGACCGAGAGCTGTTGTGAAACGTTGGAACTGAGCACAGCGAATAAACGGCCCCTTGCAAGCTGCAAGGCATCGGGGAATTCATCTCGCACCACGTAGTTGAGTGGGTAAAGGCGCGTAACACCGATACCCACCATTCAAAACGACGGGTATCGCTTACGCTCCATCCATCCTACTACGCTAAGACCGATCAGCCGATTCCAACCGCTTGAGCGGCGCGAAGCGTTTGAACGACCTAAACGATATGAGCGGAGTTATCTTGTTTGCGCCTTGCGCAGCCAGCTCATGTCTTCCAAATCGTCCGGCGTGAAGGTTTTCGCGACTTTCAACGACTCGCGGTAGATTTCGATTTCCTTTTCCACCGCGGCGCGCGGCTTGGTGCCGTCCTTGCTGTAGCCGAGCATCTGCGCCGCCATCGCTTTCTCAGCCAGCGCCAAGTCGATCTTGTGGTAAGCCGAAACATATTGCACCACTTCGCTACGATTGGCCGGATTGAGAATGTAATTCATGGTCCGGTGCAGGGCGGCGATCATACCTTGGACTTTTTGCGGCGATTTCTTCATGGTCTCGATGGAACTCACCAGGCCGATGAAACTCAGCGGCGCGTAGGTGCGCGCCTCAGCTAACTTCACATAACCTTTGGCCTCCAACTCTTCGACATAGGGCGGAGGCAAAATGGTCGCAGCCACTCTCCTGCTGATCAGCGACTTCATCATGTTGTCGGTGACCTGGAGCGCGAGCAACGTGGCCTTGCCGGCTTCGATGCCATGGGCACGCAGAATCGCCGCGGTCGACATTCCGGTGGCATCGGTCAAGGCATTCACACCGATAGTCTTGCCCGCCAGCTCGGCCACCGATTTGATCTCCGGCTGGCCCATCAGCACATGAACCGGATCCTGCTGGACGTAGAAAACCCGTCTGATCGGCACGCCGCGCATGATCGCGGAGGTCGCCGCGCCGGTGGTCGAGGAAAAATCCAAGTCCCCCGCCACCATCGCCGCGATCGCCGTCGGCGGCGCCATCAAGATCAACTGCGGCTCGATCTGCTCGGCGGCGAAGAAGCCCTTATCCTTGCCGAAGTAGTACGGCATGATCGACAGACTTCTCGAAGGAATGTGAATCGACACCCGGGTCGGCGCGGCGGCGCCCTGCGCCGATTGCGCGACCGCCGTCACTGACAGAACCAACAATAAATTGCCAATCATTCTCCACGCGCGCATCGATTCACCTTCCGTTTTTGCGGCCCATTGCGTTCTTTGCGGCCAATAATCCGATTCCGACTCACTCATGAAACTTGCTCGCCGCTGCCGCCGCAACTTCCTTGACCAGCGGCACCGGGCAGAAGCCGTGCGCCTCGACGGCGAACACCGGGTTGAACTTACTGCGGAAATTTTCCAGCGCGATGACCGCCGCCAGTTCGACCAGCTCTTCTTCGCTGAACTGCTTCTTCAACCGGGCGAAAAAGCGATCGGTGACCCGCTTGCCGGTGTAGGTCATGCGCTCGCACAGCTCCAACGCCAATTTTTCTCTTAAGGAGAATAAAGAATTCTTTTTGTAATCGCCCAGCGCCGCTTCGACTTTGTCCGCCGACGCTCCATGTTGCATCCCACTGGATGCGTTGATGTCCAGTCAATAGGGACAACCATTGATGCTGGCGGCCTTCATGCAGAGAAGATGGCGCAGCTCGGCGCTAATCAATCCCGACGCGACGATGCCGGCTTGCAGGGCTTGCACGCCTTGCTGAATCGTCGGCCGCAGGCCGTAGACTTTCGCGGTGTTGAGAATCGTGCCGTACTGCTTTTCCTGGGCGGCGAAAACTTCCTGCACTTCTTTCGGCGCGGTTTCTTTCGATGCTCCCTTGATGCGTAGCATAGAACCTCCCTTGGCTAGATTTTTAACAGCTTCGCCGCCGTGCCGCCAAGCATAGCTTCTTTCAAATGCGCCGCCAGCGGCAAGCCACGAATCTCGTCGATGTATTCATTGACCCCGGAAATATTTTTCCCCTGCGCCGGATCGCTGGCGTTGAAGTTTTGCGGATAGTCGGTGGCGAACACCAACCGCTCGGGCTTGATCACCTCCAAGGCGCAGCGCAGCGCGATGGCGCTGCCTTCGAAGCCGGCCATGTCGAAATAGAGCTGGTTGAAATAGTCGTCGAAATGCTTGGGCAACTTGAATCGGTAGGACGAGCGCGAGATGCGCTCCTTGTAACCGGCCAAGCCGCCGCCGAAGTGGGCGAAAACGAATGCCAATTCAGGATAGCGCTCCATCACGCCGCCGGCGATCAAGCGCGTCACCGCCACGCCGAGATCGAACTCGCGGGTGAGGATCACCGGAAACATGTAATCCTTCATCAGATCGTAGCCCTTGGGTCCCAACGCCGGATGGACAAAAATCGGCACCTTGAGCCGCTTGACGGTATCGTAGAACGGCGTGAACTCCTTGGCGTCGAGCGACAAACCATTCGCCTGCGACGAGATCGTCACGCCTTTCAAACCCAACTCAACAATCGCCCGCTCCAACTCCGCCAGCGCCGCGGCGCCACCTAGCGGCGGCAAATGGGCCAGGCCGACAAATCGCGTTGGATAATCGCGTTGAGCTCGTGCCGTGCAGTCGTTGAGCAACTGGCAATTCTCCAGCGTGGTGTCCCAGCCGAGGATCGAGCTCTGCACCGCGATATCGATGCCGGCGCGATCCATGTCGGCGATCTGCGCGTCGAGATCGAAAAGCTGCGAATGAATCGACGCGTCGCCGGTGCGCACCGCGTCCTTGCGTGTCGGGTCCATGCCGAGCTTACGTCCGAGCTCGGCGGGAATGTAGTGATGTTCAAAGTCGATAACCATTTGTCACTCCGCGCGACTGGCGCGCTGCTTAGGCATTGATGATTTCACCGTTCGGCCGTTTGACAGCGGTCCCATCCCGTAAGTATATCTTCTACCGATGTATGACAAACTAATTTTCCTGCTCGCGATCATCGCGCTAGCCGCGCAAGGCGCTGCCGCTCAAGAGACTAAAAAGCTCACCACGGTTCATCAAGCGATTTCGACACCCGACTTCGGCTACCTGCCGACATTGGTCGGGCGCAGCAAAGGCATGTTCGCCCAGGAAGGCATCGACTTGAAGCTGCTGGTGCTCAGCGTGCGGGTGGCGCTGCCGGCGCTGTTGGCGAAAGAAGTTCATTTCGCCACCGCCGGTTCATCCCTGCCGGCGTCCTTGCGCGGCTCGCCGGTGAAAGCGGTGTATTTTTCCTACAAGACGTCGACCTTCCAACTGGTCGTGCGGCCGGAAATTACCAGTGGCGCCAATCTCAAAGGCAAAACCCTGTCGATCTCGACGCCGGGATCGAGCAACGATATCGCTTCCAGGCTGATGTTGAAAAAGCTCGGCTTGGAGGCCGGCCGCGATGTCAACTTACTGCCGAGCGGCGATTCCCAAGCGCGCGTCCTCGGCATGGAAACCGGCGCCATCGCCGGCTCGGCGGTCAATCCCGACGTGGCGGCTTTCCTTGCGACCAAAGGCTACCGCATCTTGATGAACTCGTCGGAGGTTTATCCCGTGCCGTTCTCGGGCATGTCGACCCACGACGATCTGCTGCGCGATAATGCCGACTTGATCCGGCGCTGGCTACGCGCCCATGTTCGGGCCATGGTGCAAATTCGAAAGAATCCCGAAGACGCCGCGCACGTCGCCGCCAAAGAGTTGAAGATCAATCCTGACATCGCGCTGGGTGCCACCAAGTTACTGTTGCCGGCGATCGGCGCCGACGATCCCGGCGGTTTCGGCGAAACCGGCATGCGCTTGAACATGGAACTCACCGGCAGCCGCCAAGGCACCGACACCAGCAAGATTCCGATCGCGCAGGTCGCCAGCGTCAACCTGCTGCGCGAAGTCCAGCGCGAGCTCGGCATCCACTGCAAAGACGGCTACCAGTGCAAGTAGGCGGCGAAAAACGAATCGGAACGATCCACCGCGAAGATCGCCCTGGAGTCGAAGGTTTCGAATCATTCACCGCTGAGACGCCGACGGCGCCCAGTAGAGAATTGTGAATTAATAACGACTGCCGACTCTGCAACGTCTGCGCCTCCGCGATGAAAGTTATTTTCGCAAAGACGAACCCAACCCATGAATACCGATGACTTCGACAGCGGCAAGACCGCGATGCTTTTTTTCGATCTGCTCAACTCCTTCATCCACGGTGGCGATGACAGCGCCAAGGCGCAGAAAATGCCAATGGTGGACAATGCCGTGCGTTTGATGAAAGCATGCCGCGAGGCGGCGATACCGATTTTTTTCGCCAGTGCAAGCCACCATGGGAGCGGCTCGACAGCATCGAACTTGATCACCGACACCGACACGAGCTTGAAGCCCTGGTCGGGTGGCATGGTTGCCTGGCGCAAGCCGCACACCATCCAGGGCGACTGGGGCTCGCAAGTGATCGCCGAGTTGGAGCCGCGCGCCGACGATTATTACATCCCCAAGTGCCGCTATAGCGCGTTTCACCAAACCTGTTTAGACTTGGCGCTGCGCAGCCGCGCCATCGACACGCTGATAATTTCCGGCGGCTCCACCGATGTCGGCGTCTGCGCCACGGTGTTCGCCGGCCGCGATCACGACTATCATCTAATAGTGGCCCGCGACGCCTGCGCCACCAGCCATGATCCGCGCAGTCACGACACTTTGATGGACTTGGTCTTTCCGCGCATGGCGCGGGTGCGCAGCACCGAGCAGATCATTGGCATGATTCAAACCAGAGCGCAGGCGTAAGCGCGGAAAGAACGGCATGGCAACCGACCACTCGCAATATATCGTCGGCGTCGACATCGGCGGCACCTTCACCGACTGCGTCGTCGTCAGCGAGCGCGGCCGAATCACCATCGGCAAGGCGTTATCGACGCCCGACGATTTCGCCCAGGGCGCGGTCAACGCCCTGCGCGACGCGGCGAATAATTTGGGGCTCCCGGATGAAGCCGCCATCCTGGGCGCGACCCGGTTGTTTTTCCACGCCTGCACCGTTGGCGACAACACGCTGATCACCCGGGCCGGCGCCAAGACCGGCTTGATTACCACCAAGGGCTTCGCCGATACTTTGCTGATGATGCGCGGGCGCATCACCGAAGGCATGACCGAAGCCGAGGCCGATCATCTCGCCGCTTTGAGCAAACCCGAGCCCTTCGTGCCGCGCCGTTTAACCGACGAAGTTTACGAGCGCATCGACTACAAGGGTGCGGAGATCATTCCGCTGACCGTGACCGAAGCCGAGAATGCGGTTAAACGCTTGGCCGACAAAGGCGTCGAGTCCATCGCCATCTGCCTGCTTTGGTCGGTCTTGAACGACAGCCATGAAAAGTTGCTCGGCGATGTGGTGCAGAGAAAATATCCCCAGCTGTTTTTCACACTGTCCAATGACGTGGCGCCCTTCGTCGGCGAGTACGAGCGCATGGTCACCACCGTCTTTAACGCCTACATCGGTCCGAAAATCACCGCCTACTTGAACAATCTCGACCGTACGCTCAGAGCCAAGGGACTCGGACGCGAGCCGCTGATTATGCAGGCCTATGGCGGCGTGCTGGGCATGCAGGCGACCCAGAAAAACGCCGTCGGCGCCATCGAGTCCGGCCCGGCCGCCGGAGTCGTCGGCAGTCACTTTCTCGGCCGGCTCATCGGCGAGAATAACGTTCTCGCCACCGACATGGGCGGCACGACGTTCAAAGTCAGCGTCATCCGCGACGGCCAGATCGAGCGCGACTACAAGCCGGTATTCATGCGCTACAATATTTTGTCGCCAAAAATTTGGGTCGAGTCGATCGGCGCCGGCGGCGGCAGCATCGCCTGGATCGACGAGGAAATGGGACTACTCAAAGTCGGCCCCGAAGGCGCCGGCGCTAAACCTGGTCCGGTCTGCTACGGCCTGGGAGGAACCGAACCCACGGTGTCCGACGCCAATCTAGTCCTGGGCTATTTGAATGAAAACTATTTTCTCGGCGGGCGCATGAAGCTCGACAAAGATCGCGCGGTCAAAGCCATTCGAGAGAAAATCGCCGCGCCGCTCGGCCTCTCTGAGAGCGAAGCCGCCAGCGGCATTTTTCGCATCGCCACCGCCCATATGAGCGATCTGATCCGCAAAGCCACGGTGGAGCGCGGCTACGATCCGCGCGCCTTCGTCATGTTCGCCTATGGCGGCGCCGCACCAATTCACGCCAGCCGCTATGCGGCGCAACTCGGCGTTAAAAAAGTCATCGTCCCGGTAACCGCTTCGGTGCACGGCGCCACCGGCTTGATCAGTTCCGATGTCGTTTACGAATACGGCAAGTCCGACCACTTAGTCGTGCCCGCCGACGTAGCGCGCGTGAACCAGAATTTCGCCGCTATGGTGCAACAAGCTTTAAATGATCTGCACGCCGCCGGTTTTGCCGATGGCGATATCGAGATCACCCGCAGTGTCGACATCCGTTATCGCTATCAAGTGCATGAATTAAACGTCCCCTTCGAGGCCGGCTCCGCGCCGATCGCGGCAGCGCAGATGGAAAAACTCTACGACCGCTTCGACGAACTTTACGAACAATCCTACGGCAAGGGCTCGGCCTACCGCGAAGCCGGCAAAGAGATCATCACCTGCCGCGTCACCGGCGTCGGCGCTCTGCCCAAGCCGGAACTCGAACGGCAAACGATGGGCGAGACAAATCCGCAAGCGGCTTTGAAAGGCCGGCGCGATGTTTATTTCGAAGAGTACGGCAAGTTTACACCGACGCCTATTTATGATTTCGACCGCCTCAGCGCGGGAGCCGAGATCCCCGGCGCGGCGATTATCGAAACGCCGGTGACCACCATCGTCGTGGGTCCCAAAGATCGCGCCGTGGTCGACGGCCTGCGCAACGTTGTCGTTCATGTCGGAGGACAGGAATAAAAATGGAACCGCTCAACCGCAACGTCGATCCGATTACTTTCGAGATCCTTTCGCACCGGCTGCACCAGATCGCCAAGGAGACCGGCATCGCCCTGGAGCGGGTCGGCGGCACGGTGAATACGACGCAGATGCACGATTACGCCGCGGCGCTGTACCGCGCCAACGGCGAGATTCTCTCCGCCGGCGAAACCACCGGTTGGCATGTCGCCTGCGCCGGCGTGGCGGTGAAACGGATCATCGAGCGCTTCAATGAGGACGGCGAAATCGGGCCGGACGATATTTTCATCTTGAACGATCCCTATCTCGCCGCCATCCATCAGTCGGATATCTACATGCTCTGTCCGATTCATTTTAAAGGTCGCTTGGTCGGCTGGAGCGGCACCTTCGTCCACGTCATGGACATCGGCGCGCTTTCGCCCGGCGGCGACTCGCCTGGCGCCAGCGAGATTTTTCACGAAGGGTTGCGCATCCCAGGGTTAAAGCTCGCCGAGGGCGGCAAAATCCGCCGCGATATTTTCGACACGCTCACCAACATGACGCGCCAACCGGTGATGGTGGGGCTGGATCTCAAATGCCAGATGGCCGCCAACAACGTCGCCAAAGCGCGCATGCAGGAGATGTATGCGCAGTACGGTCCGGAGATGATCGACGCGGTCTCCACCGACATGATCCGCTACTCGGAAGCCGTCTTGCGCAGACGCATCGCCGAGATTCCCGACGGCGAATGGAGTGAGAGCAACGAGATTCAAGGCGACGAGGTCTGGAAGATCGCCGTCAAGCTGACCAAGAAAGACGACCGGCTGATTTTCGACTTCACCGGCACCGATCCGCAAGCCAAGCGCGGCATCAATCTGCCGATTCATGCGACTTTCGGCGCCTGTTTTCGCGTCGTGTTATTCGCTCTCGCCTACGACATCCCGAAAAATCATGGGTTACTTCAGCCCATCGAAGCCATCGCCCCGGAAGGCACCATCGTCAATCCTAAATTCCCCGCGCCGGTTTCACTCAACACAACCTCATCGGGTTCGATGGTGCGCTACTTGGCCAGCGCGGTGTTGATGCAAGCCCTCGCCGGCAGCGATAAGTGGAGAAAAGAAGTGACCGCCATCAGCGCCGGCCATCGCAATCTGCGCCATGCCGGGGTAAACCAATACGGCCGCTACGCGGTCTCCGCTCTCGGTCATGGCGCGCTCGACGGCACCGGCGCGCGCAGCTACGCCGACGGCGTCAATTCCTGGGGCGGCCATATGAGCGTCGCCAACGCCGAATGGTTCGAGAGTAATTTCCCCGTGCTCTATCTGTTCCGCCGTCACGCCCTCGACGGCGCCGGACCGGGAAAATTTCGCGGCGGCGCCGGCGCCGAGACCGCTCATATCGTCCACGACGCACCCGAGGGCCAAGTCAAAGGCATCACCTACGGCGTGGCGAGCTCGCGCAACTCCGGCCAAGGCATCTTCGGCGGCCACGCCGCCGCGCCCAGCGTCATCGTCCATCTGCAAAATACCAAAGTCGACGAGATGATCGCCCAACGCCAACCCGTGGAAGAGATGGCCGATGTCGGCGGCGAACCGTCGCAACTCGCCTACAAAGAGTTTGAATTCAAAAAAGGCGACGTGGTCTACATGCGCATGGCCGCCGGCGGCGGCTATGGCAATCCATTGGAGCGCGACCCGCAAATGGTGCTCGAAGATGTGCTCGACGGCATCGTGTCGGAACCGGCGGCACGGGATGTTTACGGCGTCGCGATCGATCTCGAAGCCCAGAGCATCGACCGTCACGCCACCGAGCAACTGCGCGCCGCGCGGCGTCGATAGCTCGGCCAGAAGGACGCGCCCAAATCATTCGGCTCTTCAACTAGCGACTTGAGCCACGCCATTTTCGGCCACATAGCACACCGGCATATGCGTGGTGTTGCGGCCGAAGCCGATGCGGCCATGGGCGTCGATGAGAATCAGGCCGGCGGTGCTAGCGGTTAACTCTACAAGATTTTCCAGCGCCATCGCCGCGGCTTCGTTAGGATCGAGGCCGTCTTGCAGCAATTGCACGGCGTCGCGCGCCATCACCACGCGCATGATCGCTTCGCCGTAGCCGGTGCAGGACACCGCGCCGAATTTGTTGGCGTAGGTGCCGCAGCCGATCAATGGCGAGTCGCCGACCCGGCCGGGTAGTTTATTAAAAATACCGCCGGTGGAAGTCGCCGCGGCCAGTTGGCCGTGGCGATCGAACGCGACGCAGCCCACCGTGCCATGCTTGCTGTCCCAGCGCTGCTTTTCGCTGGCGACGATGAGCGAAGCCGGATCGCATTCGGGAAAATCGATACTACGGGCGAACAACGACGCGCCTTCGCCGGCGAGCAAAACATGCCGGCCGTCATCGAGTACCCGGCGCGCTAGCTTGATCGGATTCTTGATCGCTTTCAGCGCTGCCACCGCGCCAGCGCGCAGCCCGTCCGCGGCCATGATCGCCGCGTCCATCTCCACCTGGCCCAGACTGTTGAGCGTCGAGCCGGTACCGGCGTTAAACAGCGGATTGTCCTCCAGCGCCACCACTGCGGCCTCGGCGGCATCGAGAGCGCTGCCGCCGAGGCGGAGAATTTCATAACCGGCCAGCGCCGCAACTTTGCAGCCGTCAAGCCGCGCCGCCAAACTATCGTCCTTAACCGGCCCGGCGCCGCCATGCACGATGATCGAAGGTTGGAAGTCGCTCATGAGACTTTTGCGTCTTTCGTAGTGTTACAGCCAAAAATATTTGGTTTCGGAAATGGCTCGCGCCAAGCCCGCTAAGGTCGCAAAGAAAAAAGATAATGTCTCCGACCTTGGCGCCCTTTGCGCGCTCTGCGCGAGAACATCCGATTCTTCACCTCTGTGATCTCTGTGCACTCTGTGGTGAAATCTCCCCTCTCCTTACGTACAACCTCACCTTGACTCTTTCAATCGCAACCGTTTCCAAGTTATGAATCGAATCGTCGACGACGACAAGGAACGAATCACAATGACCCATTGGCCGAAACCGCTGGCGACCCAACTGGTCGGCAGCTACACCAAACCATCTTGGCTGTTGCTCAAACATGGCGAGAGCTGGCGCGCCGATCCTGAAGTCCTCGCCGACGCCCAGGACGACGCCGTGCGCTTGGCGATCTACGATCAAGAGCGCGCCGGTCTCGATCTGGTCTCCGACGGCGAAGGACGCCGGCTCAACTTCGCGCGCCACTTTGCCATCGGTTGGCAAGGCGTCGACGCCGTGAACATGGTTAAGCTCACCAACCAGCGGCGCGGCGTGACCACCGAATATCCCCGCGTCGTTGGCCCAATAGAATTGAAACAGCCGCGCGTGCTCGGCGACCTACGCTTCTTGAAAGCCGCCACCGACCGCCCGGTGAAAATGACCGTGGTCGGGCCGCTCACCGCGGCGCGCCGACTGGTCGACGAATATTACAAAGACGAAAAAGCGCTGCTGTTCGCCTGCGCCGACGCTATCAACGCCGAACTGCGCGCCCTCGAAGCCGAAGGCTGCGATCTTTTACAACTCGACGAGCCGGTGCTCTACACCAACCCCGGCCCGCTCCTGCCCTACGCGAGTGAAGCGCTCTCCCGCGCACTGACTGGAATCGCGACGCCCGTCGCCGTCCATGTCTGTTACGGCTACGCCTATCGCTTCCCCGACAAGCAAGCCGATCCCGCCTACGGCGCCGCGCTAGAGACACTCGCAGCATGCAAGCAAGTGCAATGGATCTCGATAGAATACGCCCAGCCCAAACACGCACCCGAACTGTTGAAACACTGCGGCGGCAAAGGCGTCATCCTAGGCGTCCTCGATCTCGCCAACCACGCGATCGAATCCGCCGGCGACATCGCGGCGAAAGCGCGCGCGGCTTTGGCATTCGTCCCGCCCGATCGTCTCAGCCTCGCCCCCGACTGCGGCATGTGGCACCTGCCACGTCCGGTGGCGTTGGCAAAACTGCGCGCGCTCGTGCAAGGCGCGGCGCTAGTCCGCCAAGAACTGAATCTCGCGGATTAGTTTCCAACTCCAGGCAGTTTTTCGATTGCAAGTCGGCGCCGAGGCGTCGTAGAAATATGCCTAGTCCCAAGAACTGTAATCGACCCACGGAGGTCTTATGTCAGCTCAAGTTAATTTGAACGTCATCGACGCCGATGCCCATGTGGTGGAGAACGAACACACTTGGGATTACCTCGAAGGCAGCGAGAAAAAATTTCGCCCGACGCTCACGCCCAATCCGAAAAGCCCCGGCCGTTTTTTCTGGCTGCTCGACGGTGAAAACATCGGCCCGAAGTTTCCCTCGCCCGATGACGAGGAGTCCGCGGCCCACGCCAAACGATATGGACGGGAAGTCGCCACGCCGGTCAAGGCGCGCGAGTTGAGCGACGTCGCCCAGCGGCTCAAACATATGGACGAGTTGGGTATCGACGTCCAGGTGCTTTACAACTCGCTGTGGCTGCGCGCGCTCACCAGCCGGCCCGATGCCGAGATCGCGCTCTGTTGGAGTTGGAACCGCTGGTTGGCCGACGTGTGGAAGCTGAGCGACAACCGCCTACGCTGGAGCTGCGTCGTGCCGGCGTTGACGCCCAGCGCTGCCGCCGAGCAAATGCGCTTCGCCAAGGCCCATGGCGCCGTCGGCGTCACCATGCGCCCCTTCGAGCGCGGCCGGCTGATGACCGAGCCGTTTTACTACCCGATCTACGACGAAGCCCAGCGCCTCGATATTCCGGTCACCATCCATATCGCCAACGGCAGCCCAGAGCTTTTCAACTTGCTCGACAACGAAGCCGCCGGTGGCTTCACCACCTTTCGCGTGCCCACCGTCACCGCATGCTACGCGCTGATCATGAGCGAGATCCCGCGAGTGTTTTCCAAGCTGCGCTGGGGCTTCATCGAAACCTCAAGCCAATGGGTGCCCTGGGTCGCCCACGAAGCCGTGCGCCGATCCTTGGGCGGCACAGAACCAAAATCCCGGAACTGCTTCAGCGACCACGGCATCTACGTCTCGACCCAGACCGACGATGACTTCAATTACGTGATGTCCTACACCGGCGAGGAAAATCTCGTCATCGGCACCGACTACGGCCACGGCGACACATCGAGCGAGCTCAACGCCATCTCCCGCTTCAAAGCTATGGACAACCTCAGCACCGAGGTGAAACGAAAAATTCTCTCCGACAATCCGCGGCGGTTTTACGGGATCTGATGGAGCGTCGTTGGCCATGGTTAAACGTAATCCAGCAATCTTCTCCCTACCTGACCCTTCCGAAATGCGAAGAAGTCCCCGGGCTGTCATCCTGAGCGCCAGCGAAGGATCTCGTCTTGTTAGCCGCTTACGAAGACGAGATTCTTCGCCTTAGGCTCAGAATGACACTTTGGACACAAGCTGTTGACGGGCAACGATGGCGGGAAAGTTGCTCGTTTGAATTTCTTTCACGTTACCCCACTCTTTACATTTTCCCCCGCTCGGAAGTAGAACTGCTTTAACGCATAACAAAGTTACGGAGGAACCCATGCTACCCGATATCCCAAGAGAGCGTCAGCTAGGCATCTTGCGCAAGATGCTGATGATCCGCCGCGCCGAAGAACATTGCATTCGATTCAATGAAGAACATACCGGCCTGTTGCGCGGCCATTTTCATGTCTACATCGGCCAGGAAGCCACCGGCGTTTCGGTGTGCGATTGGTTGAACCCCGACGATTACGTTTTCACGACTCATAGAAATCACGGCCATGTCATCGCCAAGGGCGGCGATCCGAAAAAAGTCCTGGCCGAGATCATCGGCCGCGCCACCGGCTACTGCCAGGGGCGCGCCGGGACCTTTCACGTCGCCGCGCCGGGAGTTGGCATCATCCATACTTCGGCGATCGTCGGCGGCTGCTTGGCGCTGGCTGGCGGCACCGCCTACGCGGCGCAGGTCAAAGGTGAGAAGGCGATCACCGTGGTCTTCTTCGGCGACGGCGCCATGGAGGAAGGCGTGTTCTATGAAACGGTGAACATCGCCAAGCTGTGGAACTTGCCGCTGATCTTCTGGATGGAAAACAATTATCGTAGAGCAGGCGGGCGCGGCGCCGGCAACGCGGCGCTGGAGCTCACCAACATTCCCAAAGCCTTGGACGTCGAGACCACGGTCATCGACGGCATCGACGTTGGCACCGTGCACAAGACCGCAAAGTCGATCGTCGAGCGCGTGCGTGGCGGCCAGGGGCCGCTGTTCGTCGAAGCGCGCACGCATTTATGGCCGGGCAATGCGTTTAACATGCCGAAGCTCATCGGCGGCGTCACCGATATCGCCTGGGCCTGGGATGCCGGCAAGGCGCCGGAAAAAGTCCGCGACTGGCATAAAGATCACGATCCGATCCTCAACTACGTTCGTGAATTGGAAAGCGCCGGCATGAGCCGCGCGGAGCTGGCAAAGATTGATGCTGAAGTGAGCAAAGAAGCCGACGCCGCGGCTCAGTTCGCTTTGAACAGTCCGCTGCCGGCGGCCGAGGACGCGGTCAAATACGCCTTTGCCGGGGAAGGAAACTAAGCCATGCCACAGGAAATGACTTTTGGTGAAGCGCTCCTCGAAGCCATCGACGAGGTGGCGGAGAAAGATCCACGCATCGTTATGTTCAACCCGAGCTTCGCCGGCGAAGCCGGCCATGCCAAGCTCGCCGCGCTGCGCAAAAAATACGCCGCGCGAATCAAATATCCGCCCATCGCCGAGATCGGCTTCTGCGGCGTCGCCATCGGCGCGGCGATGGCCGGCCTGCGCCCCATTGTCGACATCAGCACGGCGACGTTTTCCTACGAGGCGATCGCGCAGATCGTCAACGAAGCCGCCATCGCCCACTCCAACTCCGGCGGACTGACCAGCGCGCCGGTGACTTTTTATTTGAAGTTCGGCATCCGCGGCGGCGGCGGCGTGCAGCACTCCGGCAGCCCGCAGTCCTGGTACTGGAATACGCCAGGCTTGCAGGTGGTCATGCCGTCGACGCCGGCCGACGCCAAGGGGCTCATGCGCACGGTATTGCTGAAGAGCAAAGATCCGACGATCTTCTTCGGCCACGACCGCTTGTTAGACGACAAAGGCATGGTGCCCGACGGCGCCTATGAAATCCCCCTCGGCAAAGCCGACGTGAAACGCGCAGGCAAAGACGTCACCATCATCGCCCTGTCGATCCAAGTGCCACGCGCCTTGGCGGCAGCGGAAATATTGGCCAAAGAAGGCATCGACGCCGAAGTCATCGACCCGCGCACCCTCCAACCGCTCGACAAGCCGGCGCTGCTCGCGTCGGTGAAAAAAACCGGCCGTGTCGTCATCACCGACGAGAGCCCGGACAACTGCGGCGTCGCCGCCGGTCTAGCCGCGATCATCGCCGACGAAGGGTTCGCGAGCCTGCGCGCGCCGATCAAACGGGTATCGATCCCGCCCGTGCCAGTGCCCTACGCCGTGCCGCAGGAAGACTACGTGACGCCGCTAGCGGGAAGAATCGCCGAGGTGGCGCGGGCGCTGTGCAGATGATGTGGAGAGAATTCGGAATCGGATATTCTCTCGCAAAGGCGCGAAGGCGCAAAGTTAAGAAACGATAAATTCCGAACTTGGCGTCTTTGCGCCTTGGCGAGAGTAATCTTAGTTCTTCACTAAGGAGGCAGACATGATGCGTAAACGAAATGGGATTTTCACAATCGTCGCTTTGTTCATCCTCGCGCTGCTGCGCGCCGACGGGCTCACCCAGCAGGCCGCAACCACCACGGTCTTGACCGGCGCGACGCTCATCGACGGCACCGGCCGCGCCGCGGTCGCCGACTCGGTGATCGTCATTCAGGACGGCAAGTTCACCGCGGTGGGCGGGCGCGGCACAAACTATCCCGCTGGCGCGACGGTCATCAATGCCGCCGGCAAATTCATCATCCCCGGCCTGGTCGATAGCCACACTCACAGCCGCGCTTTCTGCGGCGAGCTCTATTTGAACCATGGCGTCACCAGTCTTCACATCCTCAATCCCTGGGGCGCCAACGGCAACACGCTGGAAGTCGTGCGCGCCTCGCACTTGCCGGCCACGCGCACGCCGCGCTACTTCGGCAACGCCGACCGCTTCCCGCTGGCGCCGGGCATGACCCGCGAGCAGGTGCGCGAACAGTTCAAAGAATGGATCGCCAAGAAGCCCGACTTCGCCGTGCTGCCGTCCTACAACGAGCGCATCAAAGAGCCCTACGGCTGGGCGGCGGAGTTGATGCATGAGGCCGGGCTATTTATTTTCGGCCACACCGAAGACGCGCCGGCATCGAACCGTTTGGGACATGACGGCATCGAACATATCTGGGGCTACGCCCAGTATTTGATGACGCCGGCAGAATTGCACGGCTTCCAGACCGGCAAGCATTTGCACTGGGGCACCTTTCTCAAGGACAAAGCGCGGGTCGATCAGTTGATCAAAGAGTCCATCGGCCGCGGCGCCTATTTGAACCCGACCTTGGTTTACGAGTTGGGTTCGCTCAGCACCTTGGCGCGCAAGCATGAAGGGGATGTCTACGACGTCTATCGCAACGCCGCGTTGATGACCTACTATCCGCGCAACCTCGCCGACAGCTTGCTGCTCAAGTACCGCGCCGTGCGGACGTTTTCGAGCCGCTACGAAAATCCGGTGGCACTGGCCAACCTGGCGCCCAAAGACTTGCAGGAATTCAAAGACGCCTTCCGCCTGTCCCAGGAATTCACCAAGCGTTGGGTCGAGCTCGGCGGCAAGATCATCGGCGGCACCGACGATCCGTCCGTCGGCACCTGCGGTCTGAGCGTGCATATGGAGATGGCGATGCTGGTGGAAGCGGGGTTGACGCCAATGCAGGCGATTCAATCCTTGTCGCTGTGGGGCGCCGAGATGCAGACGGCGAGAAAGAAAACACCGACCAAGCCAACGATGGGTCACATCGGCGAGGGCGCCAACGCCGATCTCGTCATACTCACGGCCAATCCGCTGACCAATATCGACAACACAAAAAGGATCGAGCGCGTCATGAAAGGCGGCCGCTTCATGGAACTCGGCTACACGCCGCACTACACCAGCCCGGTGGTGGTCGGCGGCGCGATCCCGAGCACCGCGGTGCCGGAGCTGAGCGCCATCGCGCCGCACACCGTCGCCGAGGGCAGCGCAACTTTTGAGATCACCGTCGAAGGCGTCGGCTTCGTGACCAACTCCATCGTCCGCGTCGACGACCTGCCGGTGCCGACGACCTTCGTCGATATTCGCACTCTGAAAGCCCGTGTGCCCGCCAGCGCGGTCAGCCGCGCCACACCACATCGATTCAACTTCCCCGGCCCCGAACAACATGCCGGCATCTACGGCGACCGCACGGTGAAAATCACCGTCTTCAACGGCCCCCCCGACGGCGGCCTGTCGAACCCAGTCGCCCTGCGCGTGTTCGCCAAATGGCTGGCGGAGGAAAAGAAGTTGGGCAAGTGAGTCGGTTTTTTGCAGAATCGGATATTACTCTCGCAAAGGCGCAAAGCGCGCAAAGTTCGGAGGAGAAAAATGGCGAGGTCCAGAGAAGCTCTTAACCATCACTTTCCGAACTTTGCGGCCTTGGCGTCTTTGCGAGAGAAATTCCGAAATCCGATTTTGCGCCCTTTGCGCTTTTTGCGGTTAACTCTCTTCGGACTTCTCGCCGCCAGCCTACCGCCGCTTTCCGGCATGGTAACGTCAACAACCCATGATTACTACAAAGGTAAAACCATCCGCTTCATCGTCGCCTTCAGTCCCGGCGGCACCTTCGACGCCTACACGCGGGTGATCGCGCGCCATTTCGGCAAGCATGTGCCAGGAAATCCGACCATCGTCGTCGAAAACATGACCGGCGCCGGCGGTTTCATCCAGGCCAACTTCATGTACCAGCGCGCCAAGCCCGATGGCCTGACCATCGGCAACAACCAGGGTAGTTTCATCCTGCAACAAATCATGGGCGCCCGCGGCATCGAGTTCGACAGCCGCAAGTTTGAATTCATCGGCGTACCGACGGAGTTTCATCCGGTCTGCGCGCTGACCAAAGCGAGCGGCCTCACCACCATGGAGCGCTGGTTCGCCGCCAAAGAGCCGGCCAAGCTTGGTGGCATCGGCCCCGGCACCGGCCCATCCGACATCGCCCGCACGATCAAGGCCGCGCTGCCGACGTTGCCATCGCGGGTCATCGACGGCTACAAGGGCGCCGCCGATGTGCGCCTCGCCGCCGACGCCGGCGAGCTCGCGGGCTTCTGCGCCGCCTGGGAAGGCATCAAACTTTTGTGGAGGAAGTCGATAGACAGCGGCGACGTCTCAGTGGTCCTGCAAGTAGCGCCGAAAAAACACCCCGAGCTGCCCAACGTGCCACTCGCCATCGATTTCGCGAAATCGGATGAAGCCAAGCAAATCCTGAAGTACGCGGTGCAGGACGTCGCCGTTCTTCAATACCTCTACTTCCTGCCACCGGCGACCAATAAAGAAATCCTCCGCACCCTGCGCAAGAGTTTTCTCGATACCTTGAAAGATCCCGAGTTTCTCGCCGAGATGAACAAAGCCAACCTGGCGGTCACGCCGGTGGGCGGCGAAACGATTGAGGGCATCGTCTCCGGTCTGTTCAAACTCGACGCAGGAATGGTTGCCAGACTAAAGAGCGTACTGGTACCGTAGACAAGGCCGGCGCTCGACCGGTGTGCACCCCAAAATCCCCCCTGAGCAGCTTGGAAATCCCAAGTTGACGCGATCATCGGCGCTGCAATACAATACACCGAAGTAGAGTTCGCTAGGTCGTCCAAGTTCCTAGAGCGACAATATTTGCAAAAGGAGAATGCCATGATTGCTAACAATTTCCGTTGTCGCGAGGTCCTCACCGTCATCGGAGTAGCCCTCACCTTAAGCAGCTGCGCCGCACGCGTAGACTACAGCGACTCCGACGACTATGGCTCCCGGAGCCGAAGCTCATCTTCGGGACGCTCGACAGGCATCAACGTCGGCTTGGGCATCCTCGGCGCCGGCGTCTCCGCCATCGTCGGCGGCCGCGCGGAGAACAAGGATCAAAAGCCGGAAGAGAAGAAAGAACCGACGGCCGAAGAAGCCGAGAAGAAGCCGACTCAGTAGGCGTCGAGGTCAACCTCGACTATCAGTTTCAACGATCCGGCAACAACCACTTCCTGTTCGCCAGCGACTTCCCCCACGAAATTGGCCCCAAGATATCCTCCACGATCTAAGAACTGGAAGAATACGAAGGGCTCAGCAATGAGGATAAGGCAGCGATACTCTGGGGCAATGCGCTGCAGTTTTATCAGGTGGCTTAAACGTACCAGGCCACACGCGCTAAACCGGGCGTGGCGCCGGGGCTTGACCCAGTATGCACCCAACGGCATAATAACAATGTGACTTGGGTGGTTGAGATTAGCACGGAATTCGAACCTGAATTTCGCGCATTACAGGAAGAGGTGCAGGTAGAAATTCTCGCTTTGGCCCGTCTACTCCAGCAGTTCGGCCCCCAACTTGGTCGACCGCGCGTCGATACTCTTAACGGCTCACACCACAAGAATATGAAGGAACTACGCTTCGCTGCGGCCGATGGCGAATGGCGAGTCGCCTTTGCCTTAGATCCCAAACGCCGGGCGATCCTCCTGGTGGCGGGAGACAAGAGCGGCACTAGTCAGAAGCGGTTTTACCGGCAGCTCATTACCAAGGCCGATGAGCGATTTGACGCTCATCTCGGCCGATTGAAAACGGAGAGAAGGTAACCATGACTAAAAACGTGAACGACATCATCAAAAACCTTACGCCGGCACAGCGCAAGCGGGTCGAAAAACGAGCGGCGGCGCTCATCGCCGAGGAAATGACGCTCCGCCAACTTCGCCATGCCCGCAAACTGACCCAACAAAGGCTCGCCAAATGTCTGCACATCGGCCAAGAGGGCGTCTCGAAAATCGAGCAGCGCACAGACCTGTTGATCTCCACGCTGCGCAGCTGCGTCAAAGGCATGGGCGGAGATCTTCACTTGGTCGCCGAATTTCCCGATCGCCCGCCCGTGGAGCTCGTGGGGTTTGCCGGCCTCGAAGACGATCAGCGCAAATAAGAAAAAAAGCGTGGCTGCGACGAAAACCATGGTCAATGTCACGACACCGAAGTCCCTTGTCTTGGTCGTCGGCGCCGGCGCTAGCAATGAAGCCAATCTGCCGACGGGCGCCGAGCTCAAAAAACAGATTGCCAACGCCCTCGACATCCAGTTGGAATTGGGCAGGGGTATTACTCGCGGGGACCCGCGCATCTTGGAGGCGTATCGAACAATTGCTCACCTTGATCAGAAACTAAAGGATAACATTAATCCACTGGTACTCGCCGGACGGCGAATCCGTGATGGCATGCCACAAGCGATTTCGGTCGACAATTTCATTGACAACCATCGCGACGACAAAACAATCGCTCAATGCGGGAAATTAGCAATTGTCCGATGTATTCTAGCCGCCGAACAAGCGAGTAAATTATTTGTAGACACGAGCAATATCAACAATAAAATAGCCTTCGCCAAAATCGAATCAACGTGGTTCAATTCGTTCTTCCAACTACTCACCGAGAATTGCCCGGCAACGGATCTGCCAGCTAGGCTGTCTCAGATCGCTATAATCTGCTTCAACTACGACCGATGCCTCGAGCACTACCTTTGCGCCAGCTTGCAGAACTATTACGGCATGGAATTAACTGCCGCGGCAGAAGTCCTTCGAAACCTAGAAATCCATCACCCCTACGGAATGGTTGGTCGATTGCCATGGCAAGACCACGCAGCCGGATTCGAATTCGGGGGAGAGCCGGACGGTAAAAAGCTGATCGACCTATCTGAGGAATTGAGAACTTTTACCGAAGGGATCGATCCAACGAAGAGCGATATACAATCCATAAGCGCCATTCTCGCATCAGCGCAAAGAATCGCGTTTCTCGGCTTCGCTTTCCACCGTCTAAACATTCAACTTCTGTTCGCTATGAAACCCAATCAGCAAAATTCAAGAAACTGTCCGGTTTATGCGACTGCGTTTGGAGTGTCTTACTCGGACTGCCAGAAGATCACAGAGGAGTTAGGCCAATACGCTGGAATTGAGCAATCATCAATCAGAATAAAGAACGAACTCAAGTGCGCAGGGCTGTTTCACGAGTACCGGCGGAGTCTAGCGCTCGCGTGAACGGTCAAGGTCAGGAATCGGTGTCAGGTCAGGAATCAGGGACATGCTTTGCTCGTTTGATATCAACTTGCGCTAAAGCATCCATAGCCGGCACCGCATCTCTCCAATCACTCCCCCAACCCATACAACCGCGCCGCATTCTCCCCAAGTATCCGCTTCTTCGCCGCCGCTGACATCTCCGCCTGCTGAATCGGCCCAACGGTGTTGGGCCATTTGCTGTCGGGGTGCGAATAGTCCGACGCCGACATGATGCAGTGGTCGCTGACGACGTAGGGCAAGGTTTTTTCGCCGGGCTCGCAGGAGACGATCATGCAGCCACTCGTAAACAAAGCGTTGGGCTTGGTGCGCTTACTGGAAATTTTTCGGCGCGACAGGCCGTCGTAGATCGCTGTCGCATGCGCGCCGCGTTTGGGAGTAGTGGGCGACATCGTACGTCATTCCGTAGTTCTCGTTCAACCCATTCAACTGGCAAGCGAAATTTCCTGATAGGGTTCCCCCACCTTGTGCTGGGCAATCCGAATTGTAACCTTGCGATCCAAACGTTTGAGAAAATCTAGCAACTTGTCGGTGGTGAAGCGGCTGTAATGTCCGTTCATCAAATGCGATACATCCGACTGCGCGATACCAAGGACAGCGCCAATGTCTTTCTGTTTAAGTTTTTTGTCGCTGACGATCTTATGAACGCAAAAGCCGATCTGCGCCCGGGCAAACAGCTCATCGGAATCCTTGAGCCCTAAATCGGCGAAGACATTCCCGCTGCCCTCTTCAAACCTGATTTTCTTTTTCGCCACGGTTGGCAAGCTCCTTTGCTTCTTTGTAGCGCCGCAAGATCAGTTCGATATCCCGCTTTGGAGTTGCAATGCCCCGCTTCGATTTCTTTTGAAAAGCGTGCAGGACATACAGTCTCTCGCCAAGCTGCACTGCCACAACAGAGCGATAAGCATCCTTGTCATAGCGCACGGCTATTTCTAACACGCCGCTACCAACCCCCTTGAAGGGTTTCGTGTCTCTCGGCATCCCGCCAAACTGGAGCAACTGTATTTCATCGCCAATCAGCTTTCGGGCGCCCTCCGGGAAATCGCGAAGGTTCGTCTTCGCGTCTCCCAGCCAAACGACCGCGCGCAGAATCGGCGCTTCAACACCCTTCACGCTTCCACCCTCTGAGATATAGTAAATTTACTATCGAGCCATTGCAAGTTCAATCTAAGCATCTTCAACTGCTGTAGCCGGCTTTGCAGAATTGATTTCACCGCCCACTACCGCACACTTCGCCAGTTCATTGTCTCGGGATAGTTACCCGCCCAATTTATACAACCGCGCCGCATTCTCCCCAAGTATCCGCTTCTTCGCGATAGCTGACATCTCCGCCTTCTCAATCGGCGCCACGGTGTTGGGCCATTTACTGTCGGGGTGCGGATAATCCGAGGCGTACATGATGCATTGGTCGCCAACAGCGCTGACAACATAGGGCAAGGTTTTTTCACCGGGCTCGCAGGAGACGATCATACGGCCGGAGGTGAACAGGTCGCTGGGCTTGGTGCGCTTGCCGGCTACTTTGCGGCGCAGCAAGCCGTCGTAGATCGCCGGCTCATACTCGCCGCGTTCGTGCAGGTCGTCCAACCGTTCGAGCCAGTAGGGCAGCCAGCCGCAGCCGGTTTCCAATAGACCGAAGCGTAATTTCGGAAACAAGTCGGCGATGCCGCCGGCGATGAGCGATACCAGCGCGACGGTCAACGTTAACGGCATGGCGACCGCCTTGGAGCCGAAGAAGTGATCGAACAGGTCCGCGCCAACCGTCGGATACATGCCGGTGACGGTGTGGATGCCGACACCGACGTCGAACTGCTGCACGCGCTCCCAAAACGGATAGAGATCGGGGTGGTCAAGAGTTTTGCTGCCGATGGTGCCGGGCACCATGACACCGACGGCGCCAAGTTTCGTCGCGGCGTATTCGACTTCGTCGGCGGCAGCGAGCGGATCTTGCAGCGCGACCACCGCGGCGTATTTCAACCGACCCTTCGACTCGGCGCAGCGCTCGGACATCCAGCGGTTGTAAGCGCGCGCCACCGCGGCGGCCAGCGCGGCATCGTCGAAACTGTTGATCGACATCAAGACGTTGGGATAGATCACTTGCACGTCGATGCCTTCCTTATCGAGATCGGCCAAGCGGCCGGCGATATTTTCCATACCGAAAGACTGGCAGCCTTCAAGCCGCCGGCTACCGATGGAGAGCGGTGTCCCCGGTCCCCAACCCGACGGCTTGATGATCACCCGCCCTTCGATGATGTAAACCCCGCGCCCGTCGTCGAGCTCGACGTAACGCGGCCGCTTGGCGCGAAACGCCGGATCGAGATAGTCGTCGAACACGGTATTTGGAATATGCGTATGGCCATCGGCATCGATTATCACTGTTGGCTCCCTTCGGTCGCTGGGAAGTAAGGAGTGAATAGTAAGGAGTAAGGAGTTTCCGATCCGAACTCCGAACTCCGAACTCCTGACTCCTGACTCGTGATTCTGCTGAAAAACCCTATTGCAAATTTAGTATTCGCGCAACGAAAGCGCAGTGAGCATTGATAAAGGTAGCGGCAGACTTTAATTTGAATTCATGAGCGTACAACGGATGAGTTCACAGCGGAGTTTTTATCACACGGGTTTTG
>CAMDBU010000044.1 GCA_945889495.1 Syntrophobacter sp. SbD2
CTCGATCACCCTCGGACGTGGCTTGCAACGCCTTCATGATATTGTCACCGGTTTCTCGCTTGCCCAAGAATTTTATTCCGCTCAACAACCGGCTGCGTCATCCTCTCGACCTTTTCCCAGCAAGGGGAGTTACGGGTAACGATCAGAGCGAATGCGAGGGATCTGAGAAAGATTTCTCCCTCCGGTCGAAATGACAACGAGTCCGCAGTTGGCGTCTTTGCGCCTTGGTGAGAGTAATTTCCGAGTCCGTGGGTCTTCGACTTCCGGGACATTTGCGGGAGCCTCGCAAATTATCACTTGTAGTACGAAGTAGGCGAAAGACTCGAATGATTGAAATTCCGAACTTCGTGAACTTCCTGTCCGCCAGAGGACGGATCAGCCACAGTTTTTGAGACTGATCTTTCGTGGTGAATACTTCTTTAAATTAAATCCAGAGGAACTCTATTTGTTGAAGAACGCTTTCCTGAATTCTTCGCGTTTGTCGGCGTAGCCTTTTTGGTCGAAGTCGTCCATTTCGACGGGTTGGATCTTTTCCGCGCCGGGGAGCAGTTGCGGGATGCCCTTCATGGTAACGAACTCGCCCGACTTGGCGAGCAGCTTCATCCCTTCGGCGGTGAGGAAGTAGTCGATGAAGGCTTTGCCGGCGCTCGGACGCGGCGCTTTATTGCTGAGCGCCAAGTATTGTCCCGTGCTGAGCATCTTGCTCATCCTGACGTAATCCACCGGCGCGCCGGTTTCGCCGAAGGTGACCACGTAACGTACCAGGCTAATGGCGATGGGCGTTTCGCCGGTGGAAACCCGTTCGGCCGACGGAGCGAAGGACTCCACCAAGATCGGTTTGGTGGCGCCGAGATCGCGAATGAACTTATCGGCCTTTTCTTTTCCCATGATCTTATACAGGCTTCCCAGCCATTGCATGGTCGTGGTGTGCTGCGTCGGGTCCGGCATCACGACCTTGCCGCGATACTTGGGGTTGAGCAGGTCTTCGAGGGATTTCGGCGCGTCGGCGGCGCTGATCGCCGATTTATTGTAGATGATGCCGATCGGCGTGTGCCGATAGGCCGGGCCGAGTTGGGGATCGATCTCGTCCTTGGGAAAGCCGGCTGCGGAAGGCGAGATGTATTTGGCTAAAATATTTTCCTTGCGCATGATTTCGATGGTGCCGCTGTTGCTGACCATGATGTCAAAATTGGCTTTGCCGGCGCGCATCTCGGTCAATGCCCGTTCCATTGCTTTGGTGGCCGAGGCGCGGAAGTATTCCACTTTGATCCCGGTCTTTTTTTCAAAGGCTTCGATGATGGGATCGATGGCGGTGTTTTCCAAGGAACCGTAAGCCACCGCTTTTCCGCCTTCCTTCTTCGCCGCTTCGATAAGTTTGGCGTCTTGGGCGAAGGCGGAGAATGAGATGAGCAGAGTCGCGAGTAGTAGAGTTGTCGGTAGGTGAAACATCGAGATTCTCCGTCAAGAGTTTTTCACCGCGAAGACACGAAGGTCACGAAGGTTTCGGAAAAATTATTATCCGAACTTCGTGCGCTTCGTGTCTTCGTGGTGAAGAGTCAATTCAATTACATGCGCAGCAGATTGAGCGCGTTGTCTTCCAAGATCAACTTTTTCTGTTTCGGCGACAGATCGGGCCGCTCGCGGATGCCGCTGACGGTCTTGGGGAACGTCGAGTCGAAGTGCGGGTAATCCGTCGCCACCACGACATGGGTCTCGCCGACTTCGGACAGCGCCAGCGGCAGCCACTTCTCGTCGGCTTCGCAGGTAATATAACAATTGCGCTTCACATACTCCGACGGCAGCATGCTCAGCTGCGGACACATGCCGGCCTCTTTGATGACTTCATAGTCGTCGTCCATGCGGTGCATCCAGAAAACCAAGAACTCGGCGGTGACCTCGAAGAAGACGACTTTCAAGCGCGGGAACTTCTCGAACACGCCACCCAACACCATGGCGACCAGCGGCGCGACGCAATTCAATGGCCGGCCAAGGATGTGCATGGGGAAGAAATGAGTCTGGCGATTGATCAGAGTACCCGGCGCGCCCAGGGTGGTCGGATGGCAGAACAGCGGGATGTCGAGCTCCTGCGCTGCTTCATAGAACGGGAAGAACGCCGGATCTTCCATCTGTTTGTCGGTGGTGTAGCTGACTAAATGCGCCGCCTTGCAGCCGAGGGTCTTGACGCAGTGGCGTAACTCGTTGGCCATCTCTTCTGGGCAGCCGGCGGGGATCATCGCTACCGGCGACAGCTTGTCGCGATGGCCGGCGACCAGTTTGTGCGCCCAGTTGTTATAAGCGCGGGCCACCGCGGCGCCCAAGGGACCGGGGTTTTGCGACGGGATGTCGATGGAGGTCGGAAACATCAGTTGAAAGTCGACGCCTTCGCGGGCGTTGTCCTTCAAGCGGTACTCCATGTCGTAGCCGCCTTGCTGCCAGCGCATCACTTCGTTGCCGCGGGCGTTGGCTTCGGGATTGTAAAACACCTGGTGGGTCACCGGCTTTTTGAAATTGGCATTGGCCACCGGATCTTCCGTGGGTGACAGGTTATGCTCGAATTTCGAATAAAAATATTTGCCGTCGCCGATGCGCCGCGGTGAATGTTTCGCGAAGGGCTCGGGCAGCTGGTAAATCTCGTCGAGCAGCCAACCGTCGCGCAGGTGAGAGTCGAAATCGATGATCGCCATAAAATTTCCTTTCGGTTGTAAACGATTGCGTCTGAATGGTTGGCAACAGATTTATTACATTGAAACTCATGCCGTCAAGGCTTAGCGCGTTTGTCGCGCTGTTTGGTTTGTGCGATATTTCGCGCCAACTGGGAGGGTTGAGATGATCGCAAAATGGTTTGTGACGGGATATATCGCCGCCTTGGTAACGCTGCTGGCGCCGCTGACAATTTGCGCTCAGGGGGTGAACATCGACGCGGCCAAGAAGGAAGGCAAGCTGGTGGCCTATGGCACGATTTTGCCACAAGTGATGGACCCGCTGCACCGCGGCTTTGAGAAGAAATACGGTATCAAGGTCGACTACTGGCGTGCTTCGGCGACCCAAGTGATGGAGCGCGCCATCGCCGAGTGGCAGACTGGCAAGCCTGGTTTCGACGTCACCTTCGCGGCGCAGAGCGCCCAGGATTTAGTCAAGCAGTCGGGCGCGTTGGCCAAGTACACGCCGCCATCGGCCGATAAATTTCCCGCCCGCTTCAAGGACAAGGACGGCATTCTCACTTCCTGGCGCCACACGCCGATTGGGATTTTGTACAGTACCGATGTTATCAAGCCCGCCGATGCGCCGAAAAATCTCGACGATCTGTTGGCGGCCAAATGGAAAGGCAAAATCGCCATCCCCGATCCGACCCGCCACACCACCACGGCGCAGTTTCTTTACAGCTTGAAAAAAATCAAAGGCGAGGGCTGGCTCGACTACGTCAAAGCGCTGGGCAAGCAAGAGCCGCTGTTGCGCGAATCCTTCGCGCCAGTTCCCAATGACATCCTGCGCGGCGAGGTGACGCTGGGCTTCACCTACATCCAATACGTCCAGCAGTTCAGCAAGGCGCCGTTTGCCTTCGTCTTGATGGACAAAGTGCTCACCGACACCAACGATTTGGCCCTCAGCGCCAAAGCCGCCAATCCTAACGCGGCCAAGTTATACATCGAGTATCTCTGCTCCCAGGAAGGCCAGCGCATCGCCGCCGACCACGGCGAGTTCGTGCTTTATCCCGGCGTCTACCCGGCGATCAAGGACGCCGACAAGGTGAGCGCCAACAGCATCTTCATGGATAGCCCGACGGCGGAGGAATATAAAAAACTTAGCGCGGAGTTCCGCCAGATATTTTTGACCAAGTAAGTGAAGAAAAGGCGGAGGGATGAAGGCGGAAGTTGCGGATCGCTCCGGAAACCTTCCGCGTTCATCCTTGTCTACGGCTTTATCCCATAGCTCGCATACAGCTTGTCGATAAAGCCGCTGTCGTCGAGTTTTTTCATTAATCGGTTGTCGATGACGCTGTCGGCTTTGACTTCGCCGACTTTCGGATTGCGGGTTTGTAATAGCCGCTGGGCGTTGCGCAGGCCTTCGAGCGACGCGAAGGGTTTTCGATCCACGCCACGGACCAGATCGAGATAGGCGTCTTCGGCGCCGTTGGCGTCAACTTTGAGCCACTTGGATAAAGTTTTGAGCACCACCGGTTTGTTCTTTGGCGCTAGGGAAAACACCAGCGCTTCGAGCTCGCCTTTCAGATACGCCTCGGCGACATCCGGCCGCTGTTGCAGCATGGTCGCTGGCACCACCATGGATTGACCGATCAAGAGCGATTTGAGTTGGCTGTATTCACCCATCACGCTCATGCCGCGGGCCTTGGCCACTTTGGTGTAGACACCGTCGACCGCGACTGCGTCGCACAGACCGCTTTCCATGCACTGCACCTGGACGCTCTGGTCGCCGATCACTTGCAGGCGGATGTTGTCGCGCTTCTCATCGAGGCCCAAATGTTCGAGCCAGAGGATCACGCCCATCCAGCTGGTGCCGCCGATGCTGGTGATGCCGAAGGTCTTGCCGCGCAAATCTTCGGCGCGTTTAATGTTGGGTCGGACCACCAGATCGTAGGTGTTGCGGGTGTTGAAGGCGGCGACGACTTTGAAATCATGACCGGCGGCCACTGCCGCCAGCATGGCGCTGCCGCCGGTGCGGCCGATCTGCATGCTGCCGGCGGCCAGCCCGGCGACCAGCGTCGGCGCGCCGCGGATGAACACCGGCTCGACCTCGACGCCGTACTTGGTGAAAAAGCCCTGCTCCTGGGCGAGCCAGAGCGGCACGATGCGCGCGGTGAACGTCGCGTAGCCGACGACGATCTTGCTCGGCGCCGCGGCGGCGAATGAGTTAGCAACGCTGAAGAGGAGCGAGATGATCGCAGCGGCGATGAGCTGCTTTACAGTCTTCATGGACATTATCCTCCGTTAGCTATCAGCTATCAGCCGTCAGCTATCAGGTGTCAGGGCAGAGTACAAAGCTGAAAGCTGATCGCTGATAGCTGACTGCTGACCGCTGATAGCTATTATTTGAAACTGGCGCCATGGAGCGCGAAAATTTTGTCGATAAAGCCGCTCTCTTCGAGCTTGCGCATGATCCGGTTGTCGACCACGTCCTCGACTTTGACATTGGCGATCTTGGGGTTGCCGGGGCGCAAGAGCCGATGCAGATTGCGCATGCCTTCCATGGACGCGAAGGGTTTGCGATCGACGCCGCGCAACATGTCGCCATAGCCTTCCTCCGCGGTGTTGGCGTCGACGCGCAGCCGGCGCATGAGCATTTTGATCACCGCCGGTTTGTTCTTCGGCGCGGTGGCAAACGCGATGCCTTCGACTTCGCCTCTGACGTAATTCTCGGCGAGCTCCGGATGTTGGCGCAGAAAAGTGTTCGGCATGATCGTCGATTGGCTAACCAGCGGTTGTTTGAGCTCGTGCGATTCCGCGATGATGTTCATGCCCTTTTGCTTCAATACCTTACTGTAGACGCTATCGACGAAGACACAATCGACGGTGCCGGACTCCAAAGCCTGAGATTGCGTGCCCTGATCGCCGATCGATTGGAGTAGAATATTATCGCGTTGGACGTCGAGACCGAAATGTTCCACCCACAGCATGGCGCCGATCCAGGTGCCGCCGCCGATGCTGTTGATGGCGAGCTTCTTGCCGCGTAAGTCTTCGGCGCGTTTGATGTTGGGGCGGGTGACGACATCGTAGGAATTGCGGCTGGAGAACGTCGCTAGCATCTTGATGTCGTGGCCGGCAGCCACGGCTGATATCACCGCGGCGCCCGCAGTACGGCCAATCTGAATATCGCCCGAGGCCATGCCGGTCACCAACGTCGCGCCGCTGCGCAACAGCACCGGCTCGGACTCGATGCCGTACTTGGCGAAGAAGCCTTGCTCGCGCGCCATCCATAGCGGCATCAAGCGCGGCGTCGTCGAGGCGTAGCCGATGACCAGCCGGGTCGGCGCTGCGGCGTAAACAATGGATAATGGAAAATGGATAATGGAAAATGTCAGAACAATGACGATTTTTAAGTAACGCATAGACTAGGTTTTACCTCCGCTCTCTGACTTCCGACCTTCTGTGGCCTGCGCGTGTCGCGCGGCTCGATTCCCTTACAGCCAATGATGGACAATCGCTTCACGAAACTTCGCACCCTTGACACTTTCACTTACGGCTTCATGCCCTGCGCCGCGTAGACCCGGTCGATGAAGCCGCTGTCGTCGAGCTTTTGCATGATCCGGCTGTCGATGACCTCTTCGCTGCGTAGTTCGCCGACCTTTGGGCTGCGTAGCTTCATCAGGCGTTGAATATTACGCATTCCTTCGACGGAGGGAAACGGTTTGCGGTCGATGCCGCGGACCAGATCGGCGTAGCCTTCCTCGGCGCCGGCGGTGTCGGTCTTGAGCCGGCGCATGAGTAACTTAATCATCGTGGTTTTGTTCTTCGGCGCGAAACAGTACGCCAGCGCTTCGATCTCACCTTTCAAATAATTCTCGACGATGTCGGTGCGCTGTTGCAGATACTGCCGCGGCACGGCGACCGCTTGGCCGAGCACGGGCTTGGTCAGATTCGAATATTCGCCGATCACGGTAAAGCCCTTTTGTTTGAGCCGGCGGCTGTAGGCGCCGTCGAGGGCGGCGGCATCGACGATACCGGTTTCCAGCGCTTGGGTTTGCGTGTTTTGGTCGCCGATGGCCTGCAAATGGATTTGATCGCGCTGCGGGTCGAGGCCCAACTGCTCGAGCCAGAGAAGCGCGCCCATCCATGTTGTGCCGCCGATACTGGTGACGGCGATTTTTTTGCCGCGCAGCTCTTCAGCTCTCTTAATGTTGGGACGGGCGACCAAGTCATAGGGGTTGCGCGAGGAAAAGTTGGCGATGATTTTGAAATCATGACCGGCGGCGATGGCGGACAACGTCGCGCTGCCGCCGCTGCGGCCGATCTGGATCTCCCCGGAGGTCATGCCGGCGACTAAGATCGGCGCGCCGCGCATATAAACTTGCTCGGTGTCGATGTCGTACTTGTTGAAGAAGCCCTGTTCTTGGGCGACCCAGACCGGCGCGATGCGGGCGTTGTGGGTGGCGTAGCCGACGATCAGCTTGGTGGCGGCCGATGCCGGCGGCGCGAGCGCGATGAGCGCAGCCAGGCTAACGAAAAACTTCGCCGCCGGTCGCCGGAGGATTTTGCTTGCCCCATTTAACATGGATTTCTCCCCGGTCATGGCTACAGAGCTTTGCTCGCGTTCTTCGACTGCCTATTTCAACGTCATGCCCTGGGCCGCGTAGGCCTTGTCGATAAACCCGCTGTCGTCGAGCTTCTTGACCAAACGGGCGTCATTTAATTCTTCGAGATTGACCGCGCCGATTTTCGGATTCTGGACTTTCATCAAACGCTGCACATGGACTAGGCTCTCGACCGTGGGGTAGGGTTTGCGGTCCATGCCGCGCAATAGATCGAGATAGCCTTCTTCAGCCGGGCCGGCGGCGGTTTTCATCCGGCGCATGAGAGTTTTGATCACCGCGGCTTTATTCTTCGGCGCCAGCACGTAGGCCAACCCTTCGATCTCGGCTTTCAAGAGATTCTCCAGCATGTCGCCGCGCTGTTGCAGCAGGCTCTTCTGCACGACTAGCGCTTGGCTGATGAACTGATACTTGAGATCGGAGTACTCGCCCAAGACGGTGAAGCCCTTGGGCTTGATGCGGCTCGAATAGATGCCGTCCAAGATCGCCGCGTTGACCACGCCGGCGTCGAGGGCCTGGACGGTCAGCGCCTGTTCGCCGGTGGGCTGCAATTGCATTTTATCGCGCTGGACATCGAGGCCGAAGTGTTCGAGCCACAAGAGCAGCGCCATCCAAGTGGTGCCGCCGATGCTGGTGAGGCCGATGCGCTTGCCGCGCAAATCTTCGGGCCGCTTGATGTTGGGTTGGGAGATCAGATCGAAGGTGTTGCGGCTGCCGAAGGTGGCGATGATTTTCAAATCCTGGCCGGCGGCCACCGCCGCAAGGGTGGCGCTGCCGCCGGTGCTGCCGATGTGAATGTCGCCCGAGGCCAGGCCCGAGACCAACAGCGGCGCGCCGCGGATGAACACCGGCTCGACATCGAGGCCATATTTGTTGAACAGCCCGAGTTCCTGAGCGATCCAAAAGGGCAGTGCCCGGGCGCCGGGCGCGGCGTAGCCGAGAATTATTTTTCCTGGCGCGGCGGCGAATGAGAATTCTGCGAAATACAGTAGGGCCGCCATCAATGGCGCGGTGATAGATAGATTAGCGAATGACCGATTTATTCTCACCTGACCTCCAAAATTCGAATTCGCCAGCAAGTTGGTTTACGGTTTGGTTCCTTGGGCTGCATAGGCTTTATCAATAAAGCCGCTGTCATCCAATCGCTTGATGATCCGGTTGTCGATGACGTTGTCGATTTTGACCTCGCCCACTTTCGGATTGCGCAGCGCCATCAGTCGTTGCACGTTGCGCATTCCTTCCGCCGAGGCTTAGGGCTTGCGGTCGACGGCGCGGTGCAAGTCGAGGTAGCCTTCCTCAGCGGTGGCGGCGTCGATGCGCAGCCGGCGCATGAAAGTTTTCAGCACTGTCGGTTTATTCTTCGGCGCTAGCGAAAAGGCGATGGCTTCAACCTGGACTTTCAAGAGATTCTCCAGCATATCGGGCCGCTGTTGGAGATATTTCCCCTGCACGACGATGGCTTGGCTGGTGTATTGCTGTTTCAAGTCGGAAAATTCGCCGGTGATGTTGAAGCCTTTTTGTTTCAAGCGCCGGCTGAATACGCCGTCAAGTACCGCGGCGTCGATGGTGCCGTTCTCCAAGGCCTGCATCTGGATGGTCTGGTCGCCGATCACCTGGATCTGTATCTTGTCGCGCTGGTCGTCGAGGCCGAAGTGTTCGAGCCAGAGCATGATGCCCATCCAGACGGTGCCGCCGATGCTGGTGACGCCAAAGTGTTTGCCGCGCAAGTCTTCGGCTCGCTTGATCGACGGGCGGGTGACCAGATCGTAGGTGTTGCGGCTGGAAAACGCCGCGAGCATTTTCAAATCATGGCCGGCGGCGATGGCAGCCAGCGTCGCGCTACCGCCGGTGCTGGCGATGTGAATGTCGCCCGATGCAAGCCCGGCGACTAGCGTCGGCGCGCCGCGGATGAAAACCTGCTGCGAGTCGATGCCGTACTTGCTGAAAATTCCCTGCTCCTCGGCGATCCACAGCGGCATCACCCGCGCGCTCATGGCGGCGTAGCCGATGACGAGCTTGGACGGCGTGGCGGCGAGGGCCGTGGAGAGTGGGCAGAGGAGTAGGGTGAGGAGGAACAGGGCGCAATGTCGGTGGATTGATTTCATGGCGTGGTCTCGGTTGAGAAGGAGTTCGGATTTATCCACGAAAAACACGAAACACACGAAAGGGTTCTGGGGGCGGGTTTATAACCCGCCCCGAATTATTTTGAGTCCTTTGCGTTCTCTGCGGCCGTTCCTTCCGAGTCCGACTTTTGTGCCTTTTGTGCTCTTTGTGGTTAAGTCTCTTATTTCAAACTCACGCCCTGGGCGGCGTAGGTGCGGTCGATGAAGCCGGACTCGTCCAACCTGCGCATGATGCGGTCGTCGACGACGTTCTCGACTTTGATGTCGCCCAGTTTCGGGTTGCGCGGTTTTAGGATTCTTTGAATGTTGCGCATGCCTTCCAGGGACGGGAACGGTTTGCGGTCGACGCCGCGCAAGAGATCCTGGTAGCCCTCTTCGGCGCCGGCGGCTTCGGTCTTGAGCCGTTTCATCAGGAGTCGAATTACCGTCGGTTTATTTTTCGGCGCCACGGCGAAGGCCAGGGCTTCGACTTCGGACTTGAGATAGCTCTCGGCGATGTCGCCATGGCGGGTGAGAAAGGTTTGCGGCACCACCATGGCTTGGCCGACGATGGCGGCTTTCAAATCGCTATATTCGCCGAGCAGGTTGAAGCCCTTGGCGCGCAACTGTTTGCTGAACACGCCGTCTAAACCGGCGGCGTCGGCGATGCCGGTTTCCACTGCCTGCATTTGCACTAGTTGGTCGCCGACGACCAACAATTGAATGTTGTCGCGCACCGGGTCGAGGCCAAAATGTTCGAGCCAGAGCATGACGCCCATCCAGGAGCTGCCGCCGATGCTGGTGACGGCGATTTTCTTGCCGCGCAGTTCTTCGGCGCGCTTGATGTTGGGCCGGGCCATCAGATCGTAGCTGTTGCGGCTGGAGAAGCTGGCGATGACCTTGAAATCATGGCCGGCGCCGACCGCGGCGAGAGTCGCGCTGCCGCCGCTGCGGCCGAAGTGAATATCACCCGAGGCCATGCCGGCGACCAACACCGGCGCGCCGCGTAGGTACACTTGCTGGGCTTGCAGGCCATACTTCGCCAATATGCCTTGCTCTTCGGTGATCCACAGCGGCGCCACGCGGGCGTTCATAGCCGCGAATCCGATCACCACTTTGGTCAAGGGCGTGGCGGCGTTAACAATTGATAATGGATAATGGAAAATTGACAATGCCAGAGTAAGAACTATTACCAACACATTCATTTTGTGATTTCGCTCCGATTCTAATGGTTATTTGACGCCTTGTTCGGCGAGCACGCGGTCGTTGAAGCCGCTCTTTTCCAATTCTCTTACAAGGGAGTCGTCGATGACTTCTTGGAGTTTGATCTGGCCGATTTTCGCATTGCGGGTTTGTAAAAATCGCTGAATGTTGCGCAGGCCGTCGAGGGATGGGAAAAGCTTTTTGTCGATGCGTTTGAGCAAATCCTGCAAGCCGTCCTCGGCGACCGCCGGATCACTGATGTTGAGCCGCTTGCTGATTACGCGCAGCACCGCGGGGCGCTTGGCCGGGCTCAAGACAAAGGCATGGGCTTCGGTCAGGGCGCGGATGAAATTGCGCAACAGCTCGGTGTGGGTCGTCATCATGGATTGTTTGACCACCACGGCGGAGCCCAACATCTGTACCCGTTCGAGTTCGCCCAAGATATTGAAGCCGGCGCGTTTGAACTGCGAGATCAGATTGCCGGTGACCAGGGCGCCGTCGAGATTGCCGGCTTCGAGCGCTTTGCCGATGATGCGCATGTCGCCGAAGGCCGAGACAATCAGTTTGTCTTTGTCGGGATTGAGGCCCAGTTGTTCAAAGGCCAACATCGCCGCCATCCAGCCGGTACCGCCGATGCTAGTGACGCCGACGCGCTTGCCGCGCAGGTCTTCGGCCTTCTTGATGTCGTGGCGAACGATGAGATCGTGCAGCACGCGCCCCTGGCTCGCCGCGATGATTTTCAAATCCGTACCGCCGCCCACCGCGCCCAAGATCGCCGTGCCGCCGGTGTAGCCGATCGCCAACGCGCCGGAATTGATCGCTGCGATCAACGTCGGTGAACCGGGCATGAACACCAAGTCGGCGTCGATGCCGTACTTGGCGAAAAACTTTTCGTCCTGGGCGACCCACAGGGTCGTTGACGCGCTGCTGATAGTGGCGTAGCCGACGGCGATCTTGGTCGGCGCGACCGCGGCGAAGACGGCAACCGACCACAGAAAGGCGATGGCACCGACGAGCGGGGCGAAGCGGATGCGCTGAGTAAGTTTCATCGTTCCGTGAAATCCTTTCGGAATGATCTAACCACAAAGAGCACAAAGTTCACATAGATTCAGAGGGGGACGATGCTACGCATCCCAACTTTGTGTCCGTAGCCTGTGGTGAGCGTAGTCGAACCATGCCCCTTGTGGTTAAATTCCTAATCCTGAAACTGCTTCAGCCATTGGCCGATGACTTCGACCATCTGCGGCGTGTGGCGATTGTAAAAATGGTTGGCGCCGTCGACCCGTTGATACTTTGATCGGCCGCCGGCGGCGGCGACGATTTCTCGGGCGTAGTCATGAAACAGCGGCTGCTCGGCGCCGCCGGCGATGGCGAGCACCGGGCAGCCGACGTTTTTCGCGTGGGGCCGGCAGTCGTTGGCGTCGTCCCGGCCATATTTATTCAAATGCGTGCGCGCCGTGAATAGCCCCGGATTGACGCCCACCGGCACCATCATCAGCTCTTCACTCTTGCCCGCCGCGACCATTTCTTCGGCCGTGGCGATCAACTCGCGAAACTCAGGGTAGCGCTCGACCCGCTCGGAATAGAACTGCTTGGGTGCTGAGCAAGAGACGATGCTGGCGATGTCAGCGCGCTGTTGGGTGCCCTGATAGATGATCGACTTGATGGCGCCGAGACTATGGCCGATGAGCACGAAGCGCCGGTAGCCGCGCTCCTTGAGAAATTCGATGGCCGCGTCGAGATCGGCGACGCAGTCTTCGAGATTCTCGTAGGCCGAGCCGCCAAATTTTTGCAAATTCCCCGCCCGCGCGATCCAATCATGACCGCGCGTGTTGATGACAAATGAATGATAGCCGCGTTGCGCCAACCCCTGGCCGAAACTAAACAGCGGCGGCAAATAAAAATTCATCGCCACGCCATGAACGAAAATCAAGCCAAGATCGGTAGCGCCATCCGGCGGCGTCAGCAGCGCGCCGTGGAGCCGCTCGTTGTCGGCGGTTTTGAAGGTGTGGATTTGGGTGTGGTAGTTCATAAAATTTAACGATTCTTATGATATGGGCGGTGGCGGCTGTCAAGGTGACCGGGCGCTACTCGAGTACCTTGGCCGTAGAGAATCGGCGATTTCTGCAATCGCTTGGCGGGTATCAGCAATTCTCGCCCGCGCCCGTGGTAATTTGCCGGCGTGCTGGTGAGCTGCCTGTCCGGAAACTGGCGTAGAAGTAGAGCGGATTCACGGGGGGGCGGTAGTGAATCTCTAGCGCCCGGAATTTTGGCCGCTTTGAAAGGCGATCCAAGCTAGATTCTAGTCGAATCGCGCAGGCGATAGCCGCTTTTGCTATCGGCTATCGCCTGCGCCGTAATCGACTCCGAGCTTTAGGATGTTGAGCTGCAAGCGTTGGGATCGCCAACGCAGTTGCCAACTTTACTCCAGCCACTGGCCAGTTCGCTGCCGATATTGGTGTTTTTAATCGCGACCCAAAACACTAGCGCGACCAACACCACGATCAAAGTATATTCGACCAGGCCTTGACCGTCTTCTTCGACCCATAGCCGTTTAAATAGTTGCATCATGTTTCCTCCTCTGAGCCTTCTCTATTATAGACCTTCGATCCGTTCACCCCATGTTTGTCGTCGAGGAGAGAGAACCTACTCCAAGAGGGTTGAGGTTTTCAAGGGGGTAGGTTTCGACTCATAGTAGCAGCGGAAATCTGACTGGGTCCAAACCGCAACGTAATTGCGTTTGGGCGGTGGGCGACGATGCGCATCACCCCCGAAGGTTCCCTATTGGTCTCCGCCCTGACTGGGTCGGGCTACTTCCCGCCGTACTCCGCATTCATCTTATCGAAGAAGCCGCTGTCTTCGATTCGTTTCACGATGCTGGAGTCGATCAGGTTTTCGACCTTGAGGCTGCCGATCTTGGGATTCCCGGGCGTCAGCAGGCGCTGTAGCGTGCGCATCGCTTCGAGGGAGACGTAGGGTTTGCGGCCTTCTTCCAAGCGCACCAGGGTGGCGACGTCTTGGTAGGCGCCTTCGGCGATGACCGGGTCGGTCATGCGGAATTGCTTGGTGAGGGTTTCCAGTACCGCGGGCTTGTTGCGCGGGCTGCCGGTGAAGGCCATGCCCTCGATCAACGCCATCATGACGCCTTGCAAGGTCTCGGCGTTTTGCTGCAAGTAGGGGCGCTCGACCAGCACGGTCATGCCCACCGAAGTCAATTTGGTCTGCTCGCAGCGGCCCAGCACAGTGAAGCCCTTCTCCGCCAAACGGCGGCTCAAAAACGGCGGCACCACTGTCACGTCGATGAGGCCGGATTCGAGCGATTGGGCGAGCACGGTGACATCGCCGATGACCAGCATCTGGATGTTGTCGCGCTTCTCGTCCATGCCGAAGTGTTCGAGCCATACGGTGGCGGTCTTCCAGACGCCGCCGCCGACGCTTTGCACGCCGAAGCGTTTGCCGGCGAGATCTTTGGCGCTTTTGATATTCGGCCGGGCGACGATGTCGAGGCTCTCGCGGCTCGACAGGCTGGCGATGATCTTCATGTCGCGGCCGCCCAGCGTGGCCGAGATGGCGGTGGGGGCGCCGCCGTAGGCGATCTGGGTGTCGCCGGAAACCAGCGTCGCGATCTGCGCCGGATTGCCGCGCACCCAGACGACTTTGGCATTGACGCCATACTTGCCGAAGAAGTTGCGCCGCTGGGTGACCCAGAGCGGGATCGACGTCGTGCTCATGCTGGCGTGGGAGATGACGACTTCACCGGGGGCGGCGGCGAGATTGGCGGTGGATGCCAATAGCGCCGCGATGATGAGTAAAGGTAATCGGGTAATGAATTTCATTGCGCTAGCCTCCGAAGGTTGGTTGCGTGGCTGTTCGGAATATAGTCGCAATCGATTGAGCCGCGCAATCGGATAATCTCTCGCAAGGGCGCAAAGACGCTAAGTTCGGAAGATCGGGAAAAAGATCCGGCGAACAATTCTTAATTTCTTACCTTAACGCCTTGGCGCCTTTGCGAGAGACATTCCGGCTTCTTCCGAGGCCCCGCGGGCCCCAGATTTGTCTCCGATTCTATTCTTGACTTTGTTAACTGAATTACTTAGTTTGAGCTCTCCGAAGGATCAAAACCATGAAAATCGGCTCAAAAGCTTACTATGGATTCCTCGCCCTGGTCGAGTTGGCGAGCAACTATAAAATCCGCCGCACCACCCAGGTGAAAGAGATCGCCAAGGACCAGGAAATCCCGTCCGAGTACCTCGGCCAGATCATGGTGCTGCTCAATCGCGCGCGCTTGGTGCATGGCTCGCGCGGGCCGGGCGGCGGCTATATCTTGGCGCGGCCACCCGAGACCATCACAGTGAAAGAAGTCATCGAAGTGCTGGAAGGGCCGTTCGCGACCTTGGAAATGCGCGCGCGTAAAAAGGGTGGGAGCGGCGCGCTGGCCACCGAGCGTTTGATCCAGACCTGGGCCAAGGGCGTGGCGGCGATGGAGTCGGTGCTGGAAGATACGACGCTTGCCGATCTGTGCAAGCCGGAGCAGGAATCCTACATGTATTATATCTAAATTTCGGCGCGAAAAATTTTTGCGATAATAACTGACTTAACCCATCAACTTACTTTTTACACGCGAGGCGAAAATGGACCAGCAGCTCAACTGGAAAGAAAAACTCGGCGCCAAGATTCCCGCCGAACTGGGTCGCGAGATCGATATCTTCGAGCAGCAGATGGAGCTGCGCAAGGCGGGTAAGATCGACGAGAAAGTTTTCGCCGAAACCCGGTTGCGCCGAGGTATCTACGGCCAGCGCTACGACAACGGCCAGCGCCATGACGGCAAGCGGGTGCAGCGGCTGCCGTTCAACGCCGATCTGGTCAAAGGACCGGACACCTTCTGGGATGCGCCGGGCATGGTGCGGATTAAAATCCCCTTCGGCGGCGTGACGCCCGAGCAGTTTGAGACGCTCGCCGATCTATCCGAGGAATATTCCGACGGCGTCACCCATGTGACCACGCGCCAGGATTTTCAATTTCACTACGTCCACATCGACGACACCCCGGCCTTAATGCGCCGGCTGGCCGCCGTCGGCATCACCACCCAGGAAGCTTGCGGCAATGTGGTTCGCAATGTGACCGCCTGTCCGCTGGCGGGCATCTGCCATGAAGAGACTTTCGATACGACGCCCTACGCCAAAGCCACCGCCAAGTTTCTCATGGGCCATCCCGATACCCAGGATTTTGGCCGCAAGGTGAAGATCGCTTTTTCCGGCTGTGAGCAAAATCCCTGCGGCCTGGTGACCATGCATGACATGGGCGCGATCGCGAAAACTAGAGTGGTCGACGGCAAGAAGGTGCGCGGCTTTGCTTTCTACGTCGGCGGCGGTCTGGGCTCGGTGCCCTACAAAGCTAAGTTGTTCGACGAGTTCCTCCCGGAAGAAGAGTTGCTGCCGACCATGCAGGCGATCTCGCGGGTGTTCGCCCGTCTGGGCGAGAAGCGTAACCGAGCGCGGGCGCGGATCAAATTTCTCATCGCCCAGCTGGGCGTGGCGGAATTTAAAAAATTGGTCGCCGAGGAGCGGCAAAAACTTGCCGACGATCCGCGCTGGACCGATTTCCTAAAATCGGTCAACGACCCCACCGAAGAGGCGCTCAAGGCCGGTATCAGTCTCAACGGCCATCAGCGCCCCGAGGGCTTCGACGCCTGGTACAAGACCAATGTTTATAAACAGCGCCAAGCCGGTTACGTCGCGGCGACGGTGTCGCTGCCGCTGGGCGATGCTAGCTCCGATCAGCTGCGGGCGCTGGCCGACATCGCCCGGCGTTTCGTCAAGGACACGCTACGCACCACGGTGGAGCAGAACATTCTTTTCCGCTGGGTCAGCGAAGCCGACTTGCCGGAGTTCTACCTGGCGATCAAAGCCATCGGCTTGGGCGCGGCGGATGCGGCGACCATCGTCGACGTCACTTCCTGCCCCGGCACCGATACTTGCAAGCTGGGCATCGCGTCGTCGCGCGGTTTGGCGCGAGAGCTGCGCCAGCGCTTGGGTGAAAAGAGTCTGCAGTTGGATGAGGCGGTAAAAAATCTCCGCATCAAAGTCAGTGGCTGCTTCAATTCCTGTGGCCAGCATCATATCGCCGACATCGGCTTTTACGGCATCAGTCGCAATATCAAAGGCTTCGCCGTGCCCCATTTCCAAGTGGTCCTGGGCGGCAAGTTCCACGACAACGCCGGCGAGTACGGCGTGCCGATCGGCGCGGTGCCGTCCAAGCGCATTCCCGAAGCGGTGTCGACGATTACAGAGTTCTACATGCGCCAGCGGCAGAAGGACGAGCGCTTTCAAGATTTCATCGCCCGCATCGGCAAAAAGGCGGTCAAAGACTTGCTCGAAGATCTAACCAAGATTCCTACCCATGATGTCGACCGTTCCTTTTACAGTGACTGGGGCGATCCGCGCGAGTTCACGCTGGCGGACATGGGCGTCGGCGAGTGCGCCGGTGAAGTGGTGAGCCAGGCCGAGTTCACGCTGGCCGCCAGCGAACGCGAACTGTTCGAAGCGCAATTGCTGCTCGACGCCGGCCATTCTCAACATGCAGTGAAAGCCGCCTACGCGTCGATGGTGCGTGCGGCGCAAGGGTTGGTGAAGGATCAGAATCCAATGATCTCGGAGAACGACGAGCAGATCATCGCCGAGTTCACCCAGCGCTTTTACGACACCCAGCTGTTTTGGGACAAATACGCCGGCGGCAAATTCGCCGAGTATTTGTTCAAGGCCAAGGAGTTTGTCGGCGCCGGCAAAACCGCCGACGCCGACCGCGCCGTGCAACTCTTGCAAGAAGCGCAGCTGTTCATCGACGCGGCCCATGACTGCCACAACAAAGTGCGCGGCGGCATCGCCAGCGCGCCGGCGATCGCGCCGACGCTGCAGCCGGGGGCGTAATGAGCTTTTGTGCAATGGACCGACGGAAAATTCCCCTCGATCACCCTTTTTCAAATGGGGAAGGGCTGGGTCTCTTCCCCGCTTTGGTAAAGAGGGGCTAGGGGAGATTTTCTTCGTCGTCGTGGCGAAACAATCGGAGTGATCATGGAACTACAAAAACTCAACGTTAAGTTCTTCGTCGAGCAGCCTGACAAAATCGCGCTCACCGACTTTATCGATGTCTTTCATTCATGGATTCAAGCCACCGACGGCGTCTATCACGATGTCGCGGACTATAGCCATATGCAGGCCGGGCCGGGCGTTGTGTTGGTGGCGAACAGCGCCAATGTCAGCATTGACGAGAGCGGCGCGCGGCGCGGCTTGCTGTTCAGTCAAAAGGCGCCGCTCACTGGGTCCAACCAAGAGAAAATTCGCGCCGTGCTGGGCGCCGCTTTGGACAACTGCCGCATGCTCGAAGCCGAGCCGGCCCTCAAGGGCAAACTACGCTTCGCCGCCAACGAAGCGCTGCTGTCGGTCAACGACCGCCTGGTAGGCGAGAATTCCCAGCAGTCTTTCGACGCGCTCAAGGGCGATGTCGAAGCGGTGGCGCGGCAATTATTCGGCGGCGCCAACGTGAGTGTGGAACGCAACGCTGATTCGCACCGGCAATTGAATGTGCATATGAGAAGTTCGGCGGCCATGGACACGGCCCAAGCGCTGCGCAATCTAACAGTTCACTCACCTATTGGCGGAGCGCTAACATGAATCCGGGTAAAGTCTATCTCGTCGGCGCCGGTCCCGGCGATCCCGGGTTGATGACCATGCGCGGTATGCAATTGCTGCGTGCGGCTCAGGTGGTGGTCTACGATCAACTGGTCAATCCGGTGTTGCTCGAAGAAGTTCCAGTCGACGCCGAGCGCATATTTGTCGGCAAGCAGGCGGGCAAGCATTGCATCGCCCAGGGCGACATCAACGAAGTCTTGATCGGCTACGCCTGGCGCGGCATCGATGTGGTCCGGCTCAAGGGCGGCGATCCGTTTGTCTTCGGCCGCGGCGGCGAGGAAGCCGAGGCGCTACGCGATGCCGGGGTGGCCTTCGAGATCGTTCCCGGCGTTAGCTCCGCCGTTGCGGTGCCGGCCTACGCCGGGATTCCGCTGACCCATCGCAACTACGCCTCGTCCTTCGCCGTGGTCACCGGCCATGAGGCGGTCAAGTCAAAATCCACCGTCGACTGGGCCAAGCTCGCCACCGCGGTGGACACGCTGGTGATCTTGATGGGGCTGCATAACTTGCCATCCATCGTCGCCAAGTTGCTGGCTCATGGCCGTTCGGCCAACACCCCGGTGGCAGTGATCCAGCAGGGCACCACGGAGCGGCAAACGACGGTGACCGGCACACTGGCCGATATCGTCGAGCGCGCGCGCACGATCAAGGCGCCGGCGCTGATCGTCGTCGGTGAAGTGGTGCGATTGAAAAGCGCCCTCGATTGGTTTTTTCCCAATGGCGACGCTGAGCCGGCGCCAACCGCGCACCGGGTGCAGGATCATGGTGAATGATTCGCTTTCTGCCGTCTGGGGCGACGATCTCGACCGCTTGGCGACCGAGGAACTCATGGATTGGGCCCAGGGCATGGATTATTTCGGCGACCAACCGTTTGTCTGGGAGGGCCATCACGGGTTAGATTCGCAGCTAGAGATCGATCTCCAGCCGAGTTTAAACGCCGATGAGCTATTATCCAATTTACCTCGACATGAGCGGCCGGCGCTGCCTGGTGATCGGCGGCGGCGTGGTGGCCGAGCGCAAAATCGCCAGCTTACTTGAAGCCGGTGCCCTGCCGACGGTGATAAGCCCGGCGATCACCGATACCATCGCTCGCTGGTCGAAGGATCATTCAATCGAATTGATCGCCCGCCGTTATCAATCTAGCGATTTAGCCGAACATGAAATCTGTTTTGTCGCCACCGACGACGGCGCGGTGAATGCTCAAGTGTTCAGCGACGGCCGGCGCTTGGGCGTGTGGATTAACGCCGCCGACGACCCAGCCCACTGCGATTTCATCCTGCCTTCGGTCCTGCGCCGCGGCGATCTCACCGTGGCGGTGTCCAGCGGCGGCACCAGTCCGGCATTGTCGCGCACCATCCGCGAAGAACTCGAACTTTATTTCACCGCTGAATACGAACTGTTGGTCAAACTGGCGGCCGAAGCGCGCGGCGAACTTCAGGCGCGCGGTTTGACGGTGCCGTTTGAAACCTGGCGGCGCGCCTTGAGTGGCGATGTGCGCCAGCTACTCATGCGCGGCGATGTCGGCCGCGCCAAGGCGCTGTTGCTGCGCGAATTGGGTGTGGAACCGTAAGTTACCGGGAATTAAATTATGGAAACCCAAAGCCGCGGCAGCCTGCGTGGGCTCAGAGTGGTCTGCTTTGAGAGCCGGCGCGCCAAGGAGATGGCCGAGCTGATTCGTCGGTACGACGGCGAGCCGATTGTCGCGCCCTCCATGCGCGAGGTGGCGCTAAGCGAAAACCGCGCCGCGCTGGAGCTCTTACCGGCGATCGAAGCCGGCGGTTTCGATCTCGTCATCCTCATGACCGGCGTCGGCACCAAGGCGCTCAATGAAATCCTGCGCAGCCAGTTCTCTCAAGAAAGAATTGTCGCGGCGCTAAAAATGGTTCAGCTGATCGCCCGCGGACCCAAGCCGGTGGCCGCGTTAAAAGAATTGGGACTGCAAGCGGCGCTGACCGTGCCCGAGCCCAACACCTGGCGGGAAATTCTCTCGACCTTGGACGGCGCCGTCGAGCTGCGCGGCAAGCGCGTCGCGCTGCAAGAATACGGCATCGCCAACCCCGAGTTGGTGGCGGCGCTCGAACAGCGCGGCGCGGCGGTGACGGCGATCCCGATCTACCGCTGGGCCTTGCCGGAGGATTTGGCGCCGCTGCGTAGCGCCATCGAGAAAATCAGCGCCGGTGGCGCCGAGGTCGCGCTGTTTACCAACGGCGCCCAGGTCGATCATCTGTTGCAGGTGGCGACGCTCGATCATGCGGCCGATGGCTTGCGCGCCGGTTTGAAAAAACTCGTCGTCGGCTCGGTGGGGCCGGTGTGCAGCCAAGTGCTGCGCCAGTTTAGCATCGAGCCCGACATCGAGCCGGTGCATCCCAAGATGGGTTCGTTGATCGCCGAAGTGGCGGCGCGGGCGCGCGACGTGTTGGCGCGGAAATCGACATAGAGTCCGCTGTTCCTTCCGCCGCGTCGTTGTTTCTCGGGCAGTTCAAGATTTAGGCGTGCGCCGCGTGTGTCGGCGAGGTCTGCAAAAGAAATATCCCACCGACTCCGTCGATTCAGAAATCGTTCGTAAACTCGATCGAGAAGGCTTCTAGAAAGAATTGTCATCAACAAATAGAAAGAAAAAACTATGCGTGCCGCCGATGCTCTGGTCGATATTCTTAAAACCGAAGGCGTGAAGTTCGTCTCGACGCTACCCGGCGACGACATCTTGCCGATTTTCGACGCGCTCCACGAGAACGGTCAAGTGCCGCTGATTCTCACCCGCCATGAGCAGGCGACGGTGTACATGGCCGACGGTTACGCGCGCAGCACCGGTGAGGTCGGCGTGGCGATGGTGACCAAGGGGCCGGGGCGCTGCAATGCCTTCACCGCCATCGTCAACGCCTTTACCGACTGCGTGCCGCTGGTGGTGATCTTCGGCCATAGCTCGCGCAAGCAGTTGGCCAAGGGCATGCTGCAAGAAGTGCCCTACCTCGATGTGTTTCAGTCCATGGCCAAGTGGACGTTTAGCGTGCCGTCGGCGGAAAGAATTCCCGAAGTGTTTCGCCGCGCGTTTACCCTGGCGCGCTCGGGCCGGCCGGGCCCAGTGATCATCGAAGTGCCCCAGGACATCAGCATGGCCCAGGCGGAGATTCCGCCCTATTACAAAACCCGGCGCGTGCGCTTCGGTCCTGATCCCGACGATGTCGACAAGTTGATCGAGCTCTTGCAGCAGGCGAAAAAGCCGCTGATCTACGTCGGCCGTGGCGCGCTATGGTCGCAGGCCACCGATGCTTTGGTGCAAGTCGCCGAGAGCTATGCGTTGCCGGTGATGGCGACCTTGCCGGCCAAGGGGGCGATGCCGGAGGATCATCCTTTGTGTTTGGGCCTGGGCGGTTATCCGCGCGCGGTGTACAGCACCGGGCAGTCGCGCAAGTTCGCCGACGAAGCCGATCTTGTCATCGCGCTTGGGTGCAGCTTCCGCCAGCATGCGACGTCGAGCTGGTTGCCCAAGCCGGCCCACGCAAAATTGGTTCAAGTCGACATCGACGCCGCCGAGCTGCACAAAAATTATCCGGCCGATCTCGTGGTCATGTCGGATATTCAACTATTTCTGCGCGCGTTGCTTTTGCAGGGCAAGGAAAAGCTTGCTAACTATCGCCAAGGCATGGCGGCGGACGTCGGCGCTGAGATCAAGGAGCTGAAAAGCAAATGGCTCGATTCCTGGAATCCGCGGCTCACTTCCGACGAAGTACCGATGAATCCTTACCGCGCCTGCTGGGATATCACCCATGAGCTCGATGCCAAGAAGACCATTCTCTTGCACGACGCCGGCGTGACCCGCGCCTACGTGTCGCATCACTATGAGGCGCTCAATCCGCTCGGCTTCATCGGTTTCGGCGGCACCAGCGCCATGGGCTGGTCGACGCCGGCGGCGCTCGGCGCCAAGTTGGGCAATCCCGACAAGACCGTGGTGAACTTCACCGGCGACGGCTCTTTCGGCATGACTGGCATGGAGATCGAGACCGCGGCGCGCAACGATATTCGTACCTTGACGGTGATTTTGAACAACGAGAGTCTCGGCGCCAGCCGTGAGACTTTGCACGAGCGCTTCGGCGGCCACGAGATCGGCATCTCCTTGCGCGGCGACTACGCCGGGGTGGCGCGGGCGCTGGGCGCCTTCGGTGAGCGCGTGCACAAGCCCGATGAATTGAAGCCGGCGTTGCGGCGCGCGCTGGCGCATCCTGGGCCGGCAGTGTTGGAAGTCGCGGTCAAGCCGTTGGAGCCGCGGCCGTGGAAGTCTTAAATAATTGAGAATTGAGAATGGAGAATTGAAAATGTCGGAGAGGATTCGGAGGTGCTCGGATGCTTTATAATAAAGAACGTTTACTTGCCTTGATGGATAAGCATGATTTGGCTGGGGTCGTCGCGGCGACGCCGGAGAATATTTATTACTTGAGCGGTCATGCGTCCTGGAGTCAGAACGGTTATCGCTATGGCGGGTCGCAAGTCTACGTCGTCTATCCGCGCGATCCGGCGCATAAGCCGGCGCTGCTGATTCCCGGCAGCGATGTCGGTTATGCGTCCATCGACGATGTTTGGCTCGACGAGAAATATATTTACGGCCGGCCGCGCAATCCGCATATCGCCGACATGAAAAAGCTCTCCGCCGTCGAGCAGCGCACGGTGACGCTCGCCGGCAGCGACTCCAAAGGGCCGACGGCGGAAAAAGCGCTGGCGCAACTGATTCAAGAGAAAGGCATGGCCAAGGGGCGCATCGGTCTGGATCATTTCGCGATTAATATCACCCAATACGAAAAGATCCGCGCCCATCTGCCCCAGGCGACGCTGCTCCCGGCGTCGACGTTTTTTCGCTACGTGCGCATGATCAAGACACCGGACGAGATTCAGCGGCTGCGCGAGGCCGCCGAGGTCAACGAAGCGGCGATCAATACGATGTTGCACTCCTGCCGGCCGCGGGTGACCGAGAACGAGCTGGCGAGCATCTACAAAGGCGAGATCGCCAAGGCCGGCGGACAAGTCTACTGGATGCACATGGCGGTGACCCGGGGCGGCAACTTTCCCGCGATTAAAGATAATGTCTTGCAGAAAGGCGATATCTTCCGTGTCGACATGGGCTGCTCGATCAACGGCTACCACGCCGATGTCTGCAAATCCGGCTGCGTCGGCGCCGCGCCGACCGCCGAGCACCGCAAACGCTACGACGCCATCCAGGCCGGCGTGTTGAAATCGGTGGAAGCGTTGAAGCCCGGCGTTCGTCCGCAGGAACTCTACGAAACCATGATCGCCGGCGTGCGCGCCAACGGTCTGCCCAACTATTCGAACTTCTTTCTCGGCCATACGATCGGTCTCGAAGCGCGCGAGTTCCCGTTTCTCCTCGGCCCGGCGGAAGAAGTCGACGATCCGTTTTTACCGAACACGACCAATATTCCCGTCGAGCCCGGCATGACCATGAACTTAGAAGCGTCCAACCACGAAGCCGGCTGGGGCACCGTCCAGGTGGAATACACCTGCGCGGTGACCGAGACCGGCCACGAGCATTTAATTTTTCCGGAGCAGAAGCTGATGACGTTGCCGTTGGAGTGAGACGGGTGCGGGCGCGATGCCTGCAGCGAGCACGCTGGTGGCGCCAGCGATGGGTTTCGCTTCGCTCAAACTATCCTACGGGATTTGTCATTCCCGCGCAGGCGGGAATCCAGGTCGCGGGCAAAGTCCGTCAAACTGGTGACGGCCGGAATCCAGGTGTGGCGGAGTGGGGTTTCGCCTGGATTCCGGCCTACGCCGGCATGAGTGCGCCCATGAGGGTGCTGCATCAGCACGGTGAAAGACCGTGTCGGAGTAAGCCACAACTCCGAAGCCGAAGGTAACTGCGTCGTCGCGAGGCGGGGTGGAGAGCAACCGGAGGCGAACAGTCGGTCCGTAGGATAACGAACTCGATTCGGCGGGAAACTGCGACGAGCCTGCTCATACATGGCGAAGTCCGAAACTCGCGGGTCACGCTGGCGTGGTGGTAAGCGATGACTCGGCAGTCCACGTGGTTGGAGACGGAACGACAAGAAGGTGTGGCGCAGTAAGTGGGGAGACCTGCGCCGTAGGTGAGCGGTGTAGGAGTCAGAGCCTTCATGGTACCGCAGCGGTGAGGAGCCGCGAGAAGCGCTGAAAGCAAAGCAGCGCCGAGGGACGGGAGGTAGGAAGGTGGATGGGAGAGAGTCAAAGCGGAGCAGAGCGAGGAGCCAGCGTCGATAGTGCCCGCAAGGGCTAAACAAGACGCAGAGACCCAGGGGCCAAACGGGCCGTGAGTTAAAGCCCCGCAGTGAAAGGAACCCATGTTGGCGGCGCTGGGTAACGGCGTCCAAAGAGACGAGACTCTTTTTCGCTGTGCACGGATTGTTCACCAAGATTGCAATCTGTGGACTGGCGAGCCAATCCCGATGAGGAAACCACCGACTGGAGAGCCGTGTGCGGGAAAACCGCACGCACGGTTCGGAGGGAGGGGACGGCGAAAGCCGTTTCCTACCCCTATCTGAAACTTCGCGCCGCGGCAATTCCGACAAACGTGTCATCGCTTTATGCCAATCATCTCTTTCAACAGCGCGGGATACTTCCGGTCCAATTCCGCTTTCAGCGTATCGGTCACCGCGTTCACCGGCGGGAATTTATCTTTCCATTCGTAGGGCCGGGTGGCGTCGATGATGGCGCGGGAGTTGAAACCTTTGCGTTCGCGCGGGATCGCCGGGTCGAGCGGGCCGCTCCAGCAGCGCCGCAGGATGTCGATGTTCTCGGGCTCCGAGCGCGTGCCGATGGCCCAGATGACATCGTTGGGATTGTAGATATCGACATCGTCGTCGACCACGACAACATAGCGGCCGAGATAGGCGCCGGGGCGGCATTGGCTGGCGATCAGCGCCGCTTGTTTGGCGTGGCCGGGATAGCGCTGCTTGATTTTCAAGATCGAAAAAAATCGGTAGGCGGCGGGGTGGAGCCAGACGCCTTGGACATCGGGAACGCCGGCGTCCTCCAGCGCATTCCAGATCAGCGCCGAGCGCTGGATCGAGCGGTGAAAGCCTTGTCCCGCCGACGGCCGCAGCGGCGGTTCGCCGCACAGGATCGGATTGTTGCGATGATAGAGCGCTTTGATGCGCACCACCGGCTCGGGCCGCGTCGCGCTGGCGTAGTAGCCGGGCCATTCGCCGAACGGCCCTTCGGGGAGATCGTCGCCGGGGATCATTTCGCCCTCGATGGCGATCTCTGAGTAGGCCGGGATCGGCAGGCCGGTGAGCGGTCCGCGCACCAGTTGCACCGGCTCGCCGATGACGCCGCCGGCGTAGTCGAACTCGCTCATCTTGTTGGGCACGTCGGTGCAGCCGGCCAAAAACAAAATCGGATGATGGCCGAAGGACATCACCACCGGACAGGGTTTGCCGGCGTCGAAATATTTCTGCCGCTGGACGCGGCCATGCTTGCCCGGTGAGATGTAGAGCGCGACGGCGTCCTTGCCTTGGAGCATGACGCGATAAGTCCCGGCGTTGATCCAATGCTCTTCGGGATCTTCGGTGATGACTAGATCGTCGGTGCCGATATAGCGGCCGCCGTCTTCCTCATGCCAACGCGGGATCGGGAAGGCTTCGAGGTCGATGTTTTTATCGACACGGTTCTCGAAGATCGGCGCGTCCTTGACGAACTCGGCGGGTACCGGAGCGAAGTTGCGGATCTTCTTGCGCCAGGCCTGAATGAAATCGGTTAAGGGCAAATTGGGATCGGTGCCCATGGCGATGGCCAAGCGCGGCAGGGTGTCGATCTGGCTGCACAGAATCTCCATGTCCTGGCGCGCGCCGGGAATCTTTTCGAACAGCATGGCCGGCGGATGGGCGCTGCGTTCGAGGATCATCTCGACCAAACCGCCCAAATCTTTGTCCCAGGGTATGTCAGCGATGCGGCGCAGCTCGCCGATCTTGTCGACTTCGTTTAAAAACGCGCGCAGGTCGTGGTTGGATGGGGTCATCTCGGGTTGTCCTTCGAAGTGTTTTTGTTTGGCGTCTAGGGTCTAGCGTCTCGGGTTAACGCCAGACGCTAAACGCGGGACGCTAGACGATCTTTAAGTGGCCAGCTCCACCGCCGCGCGGTGCATGACGCCGTAGAGGTCGACGGCGGCCAGAGCGCAGTATTCCAAGTTATAGCCTTCGCGGCAGTCGGCGTAGCCGTCTTCTAAAATGCGCTGCATGACCATTTTATTAAACGTGCCATGGCCCATGATGCCGTCTTCATGCTCTTTCAAGTCGGCTTCTTCGTGGGTCTTAAAATAGACCGCTTGCGGTTTGGTAAAGCCGTATTTCTGCGTCAGTGTGCGACCCCACATGGCCGACCAGTGGCCGATGGGTTCTTCCGTCAGCATGGAGAACCACCACTCGGCGACCGTTCCCTCCCACATCAGCTGCCGTTTGAAATCTAATATCGCCCGGCACTCGGGCAGCATCGGCGTGCGCAGGATTTCATCTTTGCTGAGGCCGAAGGCTTCGGCGGTCTGGAGCATGACCAACACATGGCCGGGCGGTTTGGGATGAATGAATTCGTCGGCGATTTTCACGCCGAGCGGCGCCATGAGATCGTCGTGGCGTTTAAAAAAGCCGATATGCTTGTGATAGGAGACCGACACCAGGGTGTTGATCTCGACGGTGAAGTTGCCCCAGTTTTTGAAAAATAATTTCACCGCCGACATGGGCAGCTTGCCGTCGAGAAACGGCTTCATGAACGGGCCGTCGGTGACGCGCTCCTTCCAACGCTGGATGACTTTCTTATTGAGCGCGGCGATGTAGGCTTTAGCATCGTCAGGGCTCATCTTGACGCCGAGTTGGGGGATGATCTGGCTCATAAATCGATTTGAACGTTGAGGGTCTGGCGTCTCGGGTCTAGCGTTTCCGGATTAACCCCAGACGCCAGACGCTAGACGCTGGACCCAATGATTAGGTTCTATACAGATTATCGATAAAACCGCTGTCGTCGATTCTCCGCAGATGGTGAAAATCCCACAGCGCCATGGGGTCGCATTTCTCGGCGTCTTTGTTTTGCTCGACGGCGATTTCGTAGACGTTGGAGATCGCCGGGATGGTCGCGTAGGGTTTGGCTTGCAGGATCATTTTCAAATCGTCGTAAAGGTGCGTCGCCATCTCGTCGTCGAGTTGGCCTTCGGCGGTATACTTTTCTTTAATGATCTTGATGCACTCGGCGCGGTGAGTCTTGAAGTAGGCGATGCCTTCGCAGATGCCGCGCAGCATCTTGTCGACGATGTCGGGATGTTTTTCGACGAAGGCCAGGCCGCTCGACACCGTGGTGAACCAGACCATCGGCAGGTAGGCGACGTCGATGACTTTTAACCCGGCGCGCTTGGACTGAATGTCCGCCGGCGGGGTGACGAAGGCGGCGTCGGCTTCACCGTCGCGCACCGCTTCCCAATGAAACTTGCTGCCTTTGGTTTTCTCCACATGGCACTCGTTGAGCAGGCCGGCCTGCTTGATGAACAGCCAGGTGTTGAGCCCCGGATGGTTGCCCTTGGTGGCGACATGTTTGCCCTTCAAGTCGCTAAGTTTGTTGATACCCGAGTCGGCGCGCACGACCATCCGGTGATTGAGCAGGCTGACGGTCTGGCCGAGATAGACCCACTTGTCGCCTTTGGGGCGGCGGATATAGGGCGACAGATGATTGCCGCCGACGAATTCGACCGAGCCGTTGGCGACGTTGGCGTGGGAGTCGGCCGAGGTGATCTCGTAATCGTAATTCACTTCCAACCCATGCTTGGCCCAGGCGCCCGACTCATGCACGACATGCAGGAAAGGCAGATGGCTGTCCGAACGGTAGGGGAAATTTACTTTGTCCATGCTGTGATCCTCCGGAAAAGTTTTCGTTGGTGTGAAACGCTGGGCGCAACCTACAAGGAAAGTGTTGGGGCTTCAAGCCCAATTTAGCGGCGCCATGGGCTAGCGCAGGACGCCTTCTTTGCGCAGTTCCTGCTGGGCTTCTAACAGCAAACGATTGTCGAAGATGGTCGACTGCGGCGCGGTGAATTTCACTTTCGCCAGCTCCGCTTCCAACTGGATCGACGCGCGCATGGCGCCTTCGGTCAGGGTGCCGTCGGCGCTGAAAATCGCGCCGAGATTTTTATACAAATTCTCCGCGGTGGCGCCGTCGACGCTCATCCACTCGCCGATCAGTTTGGCGGTCTCGTCTTTTTGCGTGCGGATGAAGCGCTGGCTTTCGATGAACGCTTTGATCATGCGCTTGACCTGTTCGGGGGCTTTTTGCAATTTTTGCTCGCTGACATCCAGGCCGGAGATCGGAATATCGACTTGATCTTTGTCCCAGAGCAAAACCTTATAGCCCATCGCGGTACCGAGGGAATCCAGTGGCGGGCCATGGGAGGCGGCGTCGATGCGGCCGGCTTGCATGGCGGCCAATTGGCTGCGCACGTCGCCGGCCGGCAGGATCTTCACGTCCTTGGTCGGGTCGATGCGGAACTGATTTAAGATCGTCAGCAAACTCAAATGGATCGTGCTGCCGGCCGAGCTGACGCCGATGGTTTTGCCTTTTAAATCGTTAAGCGATTTGACCTCGGGCTTGGTCAGGACCATGAAGATAACTTTTTCCGCGCCCATCATGACCAGCTTCACCGGGATGCCGCGCAGCGCCGCCGATACTGCCGGCTGAAAGCCGTTGTAATAATCGAGATCGCCGCTGAGTAGCGCCGGTACGGCGACTGACGAGCGCAGAAGGACGATCTCCGGGCGGAAGCCGTATTTCGCATAAAAGCCTCTTTTCTCGGCGACGAACAGCGGCAGCGAGCCGAAGCCGCGGCTGGAAACGCCGATGCGGACGCGCTCCTGGGCGTGGGCGATGCTGGCGCTGGCCGCGATCGATAGCAACAAGAGCGCAACCGCGGTGGGGCTCGACCGACCTTTCGGTCGGATCAGTCGTATCGGACGGATCGCGGGCAGCTTCACTTGAGTCCCAACTTGGGCGCCCACTTTTCCCAGACCTCCTCGCGTTTGTCGGCGCTGAACTTATTAGCGATGGCGAACTTGTCGCGCCAGTGAAACGGTTTGGTGGCGTCGATGAGCATTCGGCCCATGGTGAAGTCGCCGCGTTCGCGTTTTTCCGGCGCCAGGCGCGGGTCCAAGTCGGAGGTCCAGGATTTCAAAATCTGCACCGACTCGGCGGGATCGACGCGGGTGCACATGGCCCAAATCACTTGCTTCAAATCCACCGGATCGATGTCGTCGTCCACCGCGATGTAGTAGCGGTACATGCTGGCGCCGGTCATCATGCCGGCGACCGCGGTGAGCGCTTGCAGCGCTTGGCCGGCGAAGCGCTGCTTGAGGGCGACCACGACCATCAGCGTGTGACAATGGCACCACACGCCTTGCACGTCCGACACGCCGGACTGTTCCAAATGATCCCAGATGCGCGCGGCGAATAGCGGAATGCCGTAGCGTTCGGTGATCGGCAGGAGCGGCGGGTTGCCGAGTAGGATCGGATCGTCGCGGTGTAAAATTCTTTTCACCCGGACGACGCACTCTTCGCCGCTGTGGGTGTAATAGCCGGGCCACTCGCCGAAGGGACCTTCGCTGTGGCTTTCTTCTTCCGGCGGCGGCATCTCGCCTTCGACGACGATCTCCGCGGTGGCCGGCACCGGCAGGCCGGTGTAGGGCGCGCGGATTACTTCCAACGGCGCACCGCGGAGCGCGCCGGCGTATTCGTATTCGCTGACGCCGGCTTTTGCCGCTGACGGCGCGGCCATCCATGTCGCCGGTTCGCAGCCGAGCACGATGGCGACTGGGCAAGGTTTGCCCATTTGCCAATATTTGCGGGCGATCTGCTTGCCATGCTTTTGCTCGATGATCCAGAGCGTCAAACGGTCCTTGCCGACCACGCAGGAACGATAAGTGCCGACGTTGACCCAGCCGCTGTCGGGATCCTTGATCACCACCATGTCGCCGGTGCCGATGTAGCGGCCGCCGTCATGCTCATGCCATTTGGGCGTCGGGAAGATTTCTAAATTGACTTTGTCGCCTTCAAGAACGTTTTCGAGCACCGGTCCGGTGGCAACTTCGATGGGCGCGAAGGCTTTCAAATCGCGAATCTTGTTGCGCCAGGTGCGCAAGATTTCCAACTTCGGTACATCGGTGGGCAGGCTCAGCGCCAGAGCGAAACGGCGTGCGCTGGCGAGCACATTGGCGGCGATGCGAAAACCTTTGGGGTAGCCGGGGATGTTGTCGAAGAGCAAAAGCGGCCCTTCCTGCTCGGCCATGAGCTCGGTCAAGCAGCCGATCTCAAGATCCCAATGGGCGCCGTCGATGTGTTGCAACTCGCCGATCTTACCGGCGCCGTCAATGAAAGTTCTTAAGTCAGAAAAAGCCATTGCTCCTCGCTTCGCTCGGAATTTCAAATCTCAAATTTCATATCTCAAACTCCGATTTGGAATCTGAAATCTGAAATTTGAGATTCGCGACCCATTAGCCACGTAGCGGCTAATGGGTCGCGTCATAGCAGCCGTTCATGAACATGCGATTCAAGTCCGTCGGCGTGACCGCGCAGTACTCCGCCGAGTAGCCGGGCCGTTCGTTGACGCCTTCCTGGAGTAGGCGGACGAGCACATGCTGGGTCACCGCGCCATGGGCCATGCGGTCGAGATGGTCCATGGTGTCGGCTTCATGATGTTTGGAAAAATAACTGGCCTCAGCAGTGGTCAGGCCGTAGTGCTTGGTCAACGCTTTGAAAAAATCCAAACAGGAATCGCCGAAGGGTTTTTCCCAGAGCACAGAGAACCAATATTCCTGAATCTGGCCGTCGTTGATCAGCGTCCGATGAAAGTCCGGCAAGGCGCGGCATTCCGCCAGCATGGGCGTGAGCAGCACTTCTTCCTTCGACAGCCCCAAGGCGGCGCCGGTGCTCATGAGTATTTGAATATGGCCGGGCGGCGAGGGATGGCCGAACTCGTCCAGGACTTTTTGCGTGTAGACTTCCATCAGGTCGACGTTCTTGACGAAAAACCACAAGTGTTTGTAAAACGCCGAGGTGTACACCGAGTTGATCACCGGCACGAAGGCGCCCCAGTTTTTATAAAATAGCTGGATGGTTTCTTTCTTGAGCTTGCCCTCGCGCAGCTCGTCCATGAATTTGGTTTTGTCGACGGTCTGTTTCCAACGCTGGTCGCACTTGGCCGCCAGCTCGGCGATATATTCCTTGGCTTGGCTTTCGTTCAACTTCAACATTCCATACTCCTTCGGTCAGTTCCGCGGTTAGCCTTCATTTGAATATGGTAGGGTCGGTGGGCTGTCAAGCCGCTCGGCCGCTTGCCCAAGGCAAGAGCAGTAGGATAGAGTGAGCCAAATCAGACTTGAGAAAGGAACATCCATGGAATTCTTAAACCTGCAAGAAGAAGCCAGCAAGGCGCAACGCAAGGTCGATCTTTACGGCACCGATAACTTTCGTTCGTGGCTGCTTTATTTCGTTCCCGGCGACGGCACGGATATGCATTATCACGCCAGCCCGGAAACCTTTCTAGTTTTCTCAGGTAGCGGCGTGGTCAAGGGGATCAAGGGCGAGGAGAAGGCGATCAAGCAGCATGATGTGCTCTGTTTGGCGCCTAAAGATTACTACCAGATCGTCAACACCGGGACCGAGCCTCTGGTGCTGTTCGGCAATCGTTCCGAGGCCTTCGGCGGCGCCCATATTCTCGCCGACGGCAGCGACCGGCAGCAGATTCAAAAGGGCGCCTAGAGCTAGTCCGGGACGCTGAATTGACATCCGCCGGAGCAGTGGTTAATTTACCCGGCAGCTTCGCAAGTTGAGGATTTTCCATGCCAATCTACGAGTACAGCTGTCAGAAATGCGGCGTCATTGAGGTCACCCAAAGGATCACTGAAAAGCCTTTGGCCAAGTGCCCGACCTGCAAAAGCAAGGTCAAAAAACTGATCTCCAACACGTCCTTTCAGCTGAAAGGCACCGGCTGGTATGTCACCGACTACGCCCGCAAGGGACAAAGCGGCGAGTCGAAAAGCGATAGCGGTTCGAAGTCTTCTTCGTCGTCGACTACGGAATCCAAAAGCGAATCGAAGAGCGAAAGCAAAAAGACTGAGAGTACTTCCAGCACCGAGAAGTCGTCGTCAAGCACCAGCACGGCGTCGACCACCTAATTCAGCAGCCAGTCCCCGATTTTACCCAGCGGCGCCTCAATGGCGACGCTGGCGTTTTGGCGCTGGTCACAATCGCGATTAGCGGCGAAATAGCTCTAGATTTAGCGGCGCATTTTCGCTATAGCTGAGGCACTAAGAAACTTGAAGGAGGATTTTTACAATGGCACAGACGATTGAAAATATTGTCGATCCTAACGATTCCGGCTTAGCTTCGGAGATGGTCAAGATCGGCGCCTTGAACGCGTATGTTTCGCGTCCCAAGGATGGCAAAAATTTGGGCACGGTGATCGTGATCCATGAGAACCGCGGTTTGGTCGGACATATCAAAGACGTCACCCGCCGGTTCGCCAAGGACGGCTTTGCCGCCATTGGCGTCGACCTGATGAGCCGCATTGGCGGCAGCGACACCTGGAACGGCAGCGACGAGGCGACCAAAGAGATCGGCAAAATCACCGGCCCGATGGCGGTGGAAGATTTGACCGCCGCGGTGGCGTACATGAAAAAGCAGAGCTACGTCAACGGCAAAGTCGGCGTGGTCGGCTACTGCTGGGGCGGCGGCCAGTCGCTCAACTTCGCGACCCAGTGCAAGGATTTGAACGCCGCCGTGGTCTACTACGGCAAGAACCCCGATCTCAACGCGGTGGCCAACATTCCTTGTCCGGTAATGGGTAACTACGCCGGCGACGACGCCAACATCATGCCCGGTGTCGAGCCCTTGAAAGAAGCGATGGCCAAAGCGGGCAAGAGCCTTGACGCCAAGGTGTTCGACGGCGCCAAGCACGCCTTCAACAACAACACCAACGCCGACCGCTACAATCCCGAAGCGGCCAAAGAAGCCTGGGCCAGGACCACGGGCTTTTTCAAAGCCAACTTGTCCTAACGTTAGAGAATTCCGTTAGTTCAACAGAAAGCGGCATGTGCTTTCCCGAGCGGGAAAGTCGCATGCCGCTTTTTTTGAGAAAACGCCGTGGCGCAATGCAGTGCGGCGGACTATTTTTTTTCTTCTAATAGCGGTCGCTGGCCAATGCCCATGCGAGCCAGTTCGGGTGTGATGATGTAAGGACCTTGTTGCGTGTCGCGCCAAATTTGCTGGGTCAGCTCGGTGTTGCCGCCGGTGACGATATAAGACAAAGTGCCGCTCAGCGCTCCCACCGCCATCGATATCGCCTTCACCGGCAAAAACCACATATTGCCGGCGCTGACGGCGACGGCGAAGCCGGCTTTTTCTGTATTGTCTTCGGCACGCAGAATTTGCGGCGCCAGTGAAATCAGGGCTAACGCCACCGCGGTCGCGAAAATTCGTTTTTGCATGGTATTTATCCTCGGCCGAAAAATCCTTCGCGAATGGCGTCGACGCCATGGCTTGGGTTCCAATAGCGGCGCACGCCGAAATAGTAACAGCAGGCTTCGTTGTCGAGATCGTTGTGGAAGCAGCGCAGCTGGCCGTCTTGGAAGCGTACCCTGGCCAGGCAGGTGCCGCCGGGCACCGATGAGGTCATGCACTCCATCACCACGCCGATCCCCCACTCTTCGTAGCGCCGGTGGTTGACTTCATCGCCGACCCGCAGGTAAAGCCGCTTGCCGTCGGCGCGGCTGTTGTCGCGGCGGCGTTGGAAATGTTTGACGGTGAGATCGACATTGGGAAGGGCGGGTTTAGCCAGGGCGGGCGGGCTTGGCTCGGGCGCTTGGGTGTTCTCAACCGTGGCGCTTTGGCGCTTGCGCGGCGCGCCGCGTTTTCTTTGCGGTAACTTGGCTTTGGCCACGATCGATCCTTGGTTGCACGATTCCTTTAATGGTCATCCCCACCCAGTGGAATTTTCCCTGGGCTCATAATCCCAAAAATCCGGTTCAATAGTCAAGGTCTAAGCGCGCCGCGGAAAATTAATTCAGCACGGCGCGCCAAGTTCACTGCAAGAACGGCAGGAGCGCCGCCACCAAGGCCGTTGGATTATCCTGGTGCACCATATGGCCGGCGTCGTCGATGACGATATGGCGGCGCTCGGCGATGGCGTCATAGCGCTGTTGTTTGTCGGTGCGCCGGGTTTGGTGGCTTTGCTGGCCGTCGACGATCAGCACCGGGCAAGCGATGCGGCGGAGAAATTCCACGGCTTGAGCGGTGTAGAAAGGCTGCGGCGCCGCGGTGCGGTGCAGTGGATCGAATTTCCACACCCATTTGCCGTCGCTGGTTTGTTTCATCGCCGCCTGGGCGAGCTGGTTGGCGAAACTCTCCCGCAAGCGCGGATTGGTTTGGCGCAATTGCGCGGCGCCGGCTTGGACGCTTGTGTACTTGCGAAAATGGTTGCGGCCGCGCTGGCGGATCTCGCCGATCCATTGGCCCATGCGCAATGGCGCGTCGGCGAAATCCATCCCCACCGGGCCGACGCCTTCGATGAGCGCTAGCTTGCTGACGCGCTCGGGAAAGGCGCCGGTGTAGAGCAGGGAGATCGTGCCGCCCATGGAGTGGCCGATGAGTTTGAACGACGGTACAGCGAGATTTTGCACGACGCTGTCGAGATCGAGGACGTAGTCGGGAAAGTGATAATAGCCGCCGGCGCCGGCCCAACCGCTGTCGCCGTGGCCGCGGCAATCGGGCGCGACGATCCATAGCGGCCGCGAGCTGCGCCGTTGCAGCTCGGCGACAAACGGCGTCCAGCTAAACCCTAGATCGAGAAAGCCATGCACCAAGAGTAGCGCATTGTCGCCGGGTTCGCCCCACTCCAAGCAATGAATCGGCAAACCGAGGGAGTCGACGATGCGATGACGGGGTTCGGACATGACTTAGACGCGCTGCGTCGGCACTTCGACAAAATCCTTATGCTCCTCCGACCAAGCATAGGCTTTGATGCTTAGCACCTGGTGTTCATCGAGCGAGACGACGATCTGGCCGGTGCCGGGGAATGCCGGCTCGCCGTCCTGGATGGCGAATGCTTTGTCTTCGGCGGAGAAATAAGGGTCGTGGTCGGGATGGGAGTGGTAAAAGGCGATAAATTTTTCGCCGCGGTTTTTCGCCTCGCTGCACAGCTTGTCCAACTCCAAGGCGTTTATGTTGTACGCGGTGGCGGCGCTACGCGGAAACGCCTCAGGATCGAGAGCGTGCAGTTTGTTTTGAATATTTTCCAGCGCGACGACACGCTCGACTACACCATCCGAGAAGATGATGCCGCAACACTCATCGGGAAAAGTCTGTCGGGCGTGCGCGGCGATGCTTTGCCACGAGCTTTCTGTTAGTTTCACGATCGGAATTTGCCGCCGGCCAGCGCGTCAATCGACAAACTAGAAGGTCGGCGCTTTGCGGTTGGTATAGCGCTTGTAGGCGTCGAGCACTAGGGTCGCGTACTCTTGGGAAACCGCTTCGTTGTTCTCCAAGCGGTTTTGCAGCTCCGACGGCCCGGCGTTGTAGGCGATCAGCGTGAGGTTGAGATTGCGAAATTGTTTTCTCAAATCATGGAGGTAGTAAACGCCCATGCGAATATTCAAGATCGGATCGTCGAGGGATTCGGGACGGTAGGCGACCGGTTGAATGCCCAACTCACGGCCCAAGGTATCGGTCAAATATTTCCCCGTGTCGGGCATAATCTGCATGATGCCGCGGGCGCCCACCGGTGAAATCGCCGAATACTGAAAGCGGCTTTCCACTTCGATCACCGCCAACACCAACATCGGATCGAGGTTGCGCTTCAAACTTTCTTCGAGGATGACTTCCGAGACTCGCCAGGCTTCCGAGTCGGTAATATCGGTGCGATGGGCTTTGACGACGTTATAAACTTTGACCAGTTCGCGGGGGCGGGGTTTTTCGCGAAGTTCGACGATCTTGACGATTTCAGTGACTTTGCGCGCTTTGCCGCTTTCAGGGATTCCCTGAAAGGCCAGTATGGCGGGTAAAAATATTCCGACGGCGAGAACCAGCTTGGCGCAAAAGCTGGCGCAGCTTAAAGTACGAGTGTGCGTTTTTTTACGACGTGTCTGCATACTTATTTCCTTGTAATTGATTTCGCTGAAACCGCTGGCGCGTTTCGAGTGCTCGAAAGCTGGAAGTTTTCTATCAAAGGAGTCGGCGCAAGTCAATGCAAGTTGCGATAAAAATGCGTCGTTAAATCGAGTCATTGGCTCTCGATCAACGAAAATAATTGTCATCGAGAGGCAACCGCCGCACACAACAAAAAAAGGGGCGAGGAAATTTTCCTCGCCCCTTTTTTTACTGCGGATAAATTGAACCGTGAAATTACCGGCCGGTGCGCGCCAGCGAATGCACCCAGCCTTGCATGCGGCCTTTGGCGTTGGCAATGTCCTTTTCGGTGAACCAATTTTTCAGATCGACGCGGTCGACCGGATAGACCGGGCGCATGAAGTCGCTCTCGTAGCCGAAGGGCACGGTGGCGTCGATACCCATGCCGCCTTCGAAACTGGTGTTCGACGCGGTCCATTCTTTTTCACCAGCGGTCATACGCTCGGCGGGCATGAAAGTTTGGCCGCGGCCGCCGGGCAGCGGATTGATGATGTCGGTTTTTGGATTGACGCGTGTGGTGATGTTCCACATGATGTCGTCCATGTCGTAGGGATCGCTGTCTTCGCTCACCGCGACCACCACGCGTGACCCTTGCGAAGTCGCCAGAATCGCCGCCATGAAATTGCGCTGCCAGCCTTCTTCGATGCGGTTGCGTTTCTTCACCTGGATGATCGCGCCGCCCCAATCGGTCATGCAATAGGGAATGTTGACGTCCATGATGATGCCAGGCTGCATTCTTTCGCAAAGCTCGAACATGCAGGCCTCGCGCACGGTGGTATCGATGTTGTGATCGTCGAGAGTGTGGACGCCGAGGGGAAAGATAATCGGCTTGCCTTCGCGCCTTCGCGTGGTCACGGCGGTGACATGGAAGGTCGGCGCTTTGTACGCTTTACCCATGTAGCCGGCCCATTCCGGATGGAAATGGAAGCGGCCCTGGATGCCGGCTTTCTCCGACTCCGCGGTTTCGAAACGGCGATCGCGCGGATTCACATAACCTTCGAGAATGACCTCCGCATCGGCCAGCGCGTAGGCGTCGACGGTGCGCGCTTTGACCAAGCGCATGGGCGCCCCTTGCACGGCGCCGGCGATGCCGACTTCATCGCAGCCCTGGGGCAGGATGACGTAATCGAAGCCGGCGCCGGCGAGCAGCGAGCCCGCCACCGGCAAGCCGAAGTTCATGGTGATCGGCACCATTTTTTTGTCTTTGTAATATTTGCTGACCACCTGCCACATATGCGAGCCGGGGGAGATTTGGAAAGTGCCGACGTTGCCCCAGCGGAAGTTCATGCGGTTGTAACCGAGATCGGTGCCGCCGTTGAAATATTCGCCGGAGATCAGACGGTTGCCGGAACCGACGGTCAGTTCGGGTTCGATATCGGTATGACGGATCGGCACGACGAAGTCGTTGGCTTCCGCCGGCTTTTCAAAAACTTCTTCTTGCACCGGCGCGTCTTTTTGCTCGACGACGATGGGCGCGATCGGATGGGTGACGGCGTAGGCGAGCTTGCGGGTGCGATCGGCGTGGTCCTTCCAGCCGAACATCTTGTTGATGACGTTCATGTCGCCGAACAAGTTGGTGATGCAGCGATGCTGCGGCTTGCCTTTGACGTTATTGAACAGGATCGGGCAGCCACCGTCGAGCTTTTTCTGGATGCCGGTGAGTTCCAGGTTGGGGTCGACCTCTTTGTCGGTGACGATGATGTCGCCCTCTTTTTTCATCCACTCGATGGAACTACGCAGGTCCCGACATTCTTCCGGCGATGCGCCGTCTCGCTTTGCTTGTGCCATTCTTTCCTCCGAAATTTTTACTTTTCCGATTTAACCGCGGCGAAAATCTTTAACAGCGAAAGTTTATAAAACCTAATCGGCCAACAAGATTCATGGGAGAATTATCCGAATCAGGCTGTTTGAATGGTGCCTAGGAATATACAGAATTTTCGCCAAAGTCAACGAATGCGCCGCCTGCGCACCGGCTGTTTCAGAACGCAGCACGGCTGTGAATCGGCTCCGAACGCCGCGCTGCGCGGGAACTTCTGGGCGCATTCGCGACTGTCGTAGCAACGTCAATCTGTCATGTTAACGGCAAGGCGAAAATGTCAGGTCGGTTTGTTGGTAGCAGCCTCCAAGGTAGAAATCGGACCGTAGCGGAACCCCTGCTTCTTAGCTGGCGTTCGGTATAGGCCAAGTGTGTGCGTC
>CAMDBU010000045.1 GCA_945889495.1 Syntrophobacter sp. SbD2
GACGCACACACTTGGCCTATACCGAACGCCAGCTAAGAAGCAGGGGTTCCGCTACGGTCCGATTTCTACCTTGGAGGCTGCTACCAACAAACCGACCTGACATTTTCGCCTTGCCGTTAACATGACAGATTGACGTTGCTACGACACACCTTCCTCGATTTGTCGAAGATGGAAGCCGGCATGATGCGCTACGAATTCGAGACCAGCCACATCGAGCCGCTGATCAAGCGCGCGGTGGCGGAAATCGCGCCGTTGGTGGAGGCCAAGCAGATTCATTTCGAAAGCGCCGTCGAGGATCCGATGCCGGCGCTGCGGCTCGATCCCGAAAGGATTCTCCAGGTACTGCGCAATTTGATGGGCAACGCGGTCAAGTTCACGCCCAAGGGTGGCCAGGTATCGATCGCCGCCAAGCGCCGCGATGGCATCCTGGAAGTATCTGTGAAAAACTCCGGTCCGGGTATTCCAGCGGAAAGCCTCGGAACGATCTTCGAAAAATTCAGCCAAGGCAGTCACGCCGGCGCCATTCACCGCCAGGGCACGGGCCTGGGCCTGGCGATTGCCAAAAATATTATTACTTCGCATGGTGGGAATATATGGGCGGAAAGCCAATTGGGCAGTGGCAGCAGATTTGTATTTGTCTTGCCCTGCTGATAATCGTCTCGGGCTGCAGTTTGATCAATGACGCGATCCGGCGCGGCGATGCGCGGGACGCGATGACCCACGGCCAGCTTTTGCTCGGCCGCGGCGACTTCGACGGGTCGGCTAAAGCGTTCAATACTGTCGTGACGTTGGCCCGCGATGAGCCGCCGGCGGATTCGGCGCTTTATTATCTGGGCGTGATCCATGCCCATCCGCGGAACCCGCGTCACGACCGCCAGAAGGCGCTGGCATCGTTCGATCGCGTTGCGCAACAATTTCCCGAAAGCTCGTTTGCCCAGTCGGCCAAGGTTTGGATCGGCATGTTCAACGATATCGACGCGACAAAAGAAGAAAACGAGCGAACCAAAGCCGAGGTCCACAAGTCTAAGCAGGAAGTTGAAATCTCCCGCGCCGCCACTGAGCGCGCCAAACAAGAAACTGAGAAAACCCGCGCGGAGCTAGAAAAATCGCGCCAAGACTTCGATAAAGCCAAGCAGTTGATCGAGAAATCCAAGCAGGTGGATATCGAAATCGAAAAAAAACGGCGCCAACGGGGTAGATGAGGAATTCATGGCCAAGGGCAATATTTTAGTCGTCGACGACAATCCCAACCTTCTGGAGCTGATCAAAATGCGCCTGGAGGCGGCGGACTATGAGATCACCGCGCTCGGCGAGGAAGATCAAGCGCTCAGCGCGTTCAAAGATAAAGCCTTCGACCTCTGTGTCGTCGATCTGATGTTGGCGCAAAGCGACGGCATCACATTGATGGAACAGTTCCGCTTGATCCATCCGGATATCCCGACGATTATTTTGACCGCCCACGGCACCATCGAAAATGCCGTCGAGGCGATGCGCCGGGGCGCCTACAGTTATTTGACCAAGCCCTTCGAGCCCACCGACTTGCTGTTGCAGATCGAGCGCGCCTTGGAGAACCGCAATTTGAATTCCGAGATCAAGCGCTTGAAGGACATGCTCCACGAGCGTTTCGATTTCACCAATATCATCGCCCGCAGCGGCAAGATGCGGGCGATCCTCGACGTGGTCACGCGCATCGCCAAGCTCGACTCGACGGTCTATATTCACGGCGAAAGTGGCACCGGTAAGGAGCTGGTGGCGAAGGCGATCCATCTCGCCAGCGACCGCAAGGATACCACTTTCGTCGCGCTCAATTGCGCCGCGCTGCCGGAAACCTTGCTCGAGAGCGAACTGTTCGGCCATGAAAAGGGCGCCTTTACCGGCGCGGTGCGAAGCACCAAGGGCTTGTTTACCCAGGCCCACGGCGGCACGCTTTTCCTCGACGAGATCGGCGACATGCCATTGGCGACGCAGTCCAAATTGCTGCGCGCTTTGCAAGAACGACAGTTTTATCCGGTGGGCGGCGAATCGCCCGTCGAGGTTGACGTGCGCGTGATTGTCGCGACCAATAAGGATCTCGCCGAGTTGGTAAAAAAGGGACTATTCCGAGACGATCTTTACTATCGCATCCATGTCATTCCGATCTACTTGCCGCCGCTACGCGAGCGCAAGGAAGATATTCTCCCGCTCGCCGAGCACTTCCTAAAAAAATATAGCCAGCAGATGAAGCGCGACGTTAAGGGACTGACACCCGAGGCGGTGCGCGCGCTGATGCTGCACAATTGGCCCGGTAACGTGCGTGAGCTGGAAAACACCATCGAGTATGCGGTAGCGATGACCCAGAAAGACATGGTCACCGACGACTATGTCATTCAGGGTAAACAATCCCCAGCCGAACGCGCCGGTGGATTCCCGTCGGATCATGCCGAGCTCAGCGCTGACGTGCTCAAATCGCTCAAGGATGCGCGCGACGCTTTTGAGCGTGACTATTTGGTCAAGGTGCTATCCATGACCGAGGGCAACGTCAGCCAGGCAGCCAAGTTAGCCGGTAAGTATCGTGCGGATTTTTATGACTTGCTGAAAAAGCACGATCTCAAGGCCGACGAATTCAAGCGCACCAAGCCGTCCTACCAGCATTGAGCCGCCGCCACGGCGGCGCGCCGGCGATCCATCACTCTGGCCGAGAAATCCCTCAGCTACTGGAGGAATAACCTTGCAGTGGCTTCCCCGGGTTTCCGTCACTATTCACTAAAGCTCCAGATTTCTAGCCACTTAGCGCGATTGGTAGGGATGGAATAGGGATTGCTGTATTGGCCAGTCAAGATGTTTCAAAAGGAGGCCAATGAACAGTATGCGCACTGCACTCGTGGTTGATGACAATGAAGAATTGGCGGCGTTGATCGCCACCATGCTGCGGCGCAAGGGTTTTGAAGTGCGCACCGCGAACAATGGCCTGCATGGCTATTCGTCGTACTTCCGAGATCCCACCGACATAGTCATTACCGACATTCAAATGCCGGAGCTCGATGGCGTGGAGATGATGCGCTGTATTCGCGGCGTCAACCCCAAGGTCCAGGCGGTATATATGAGTGGTGCCATCGCCAAGTACCAAGAGGCACTGGATCGAGAAACCAGTCAGTTTGCCGCTAAGGTCATCAATAAGCCATTTTCCGGGGATGCCTTGATGGATCAGATTGGGTTATGAACACCAGTGAAGTTACAAGAGCTCCAGCGGATGACTTCCAGATTCGCCTCCAGGGGTGCATGAAAAGCCCTTCGCTGACTCTGTAATGCACTTTGAAAGTCATTTAAATTTAGTAATTTGCAATTAATCGGGATGTGGTACGGAATTTGGTTGTGAAGGGTGGATGAGTAGCCAGTGGTGACTAGTCCCAGTGGCAAAAAGTTTGAATCTATTGACCAAGGTAATAACATCGGACTTACAGGAGGAATCGACATGAGTGGTTTAGAACGCAGTGGCATGAAGTTGATGATCGGCACCGGAGTGCTGGCGACGGTACTGATGGGACAAGGCTGTTTAGCGACGCGGGACTGGGTGCGTGAAAACGTCGCCGACCCGCTGTCTGGGCGCATCACCCAGACCGAAGGGCGCTTGGATAACCATGACGGTCAGATCGGTGGCTTGGGCAATCGCATGACCGGTGTGGAAGGTAAGCTCGGGCAATTCGAAGGGCGCATGGGGCAGATGGAAGGCCGCATCGGCCAGGTCGACGCCAAGGCTGACCGCGCGCTCAACGCCATCGCCAACCTGCGCTTGGAGCGCAAAATCGTCATCGATATGAAAGATGGCGCTAACTTCGCTTTCAACTCGGCCAGTCTGCCGCAGCAGGCGCAGCGCGAAATCGATGGCTTTCTGAGCGATCTCAAGGGCGATGTTGCGGGTGCCGACGGGACGATTTTCGTCGTCGCCGGCCACACCGACAATGTCGGCAATGAAGAATACAATTACGAGCTTGGTAAGAAGCGTGCCGATGCGGTGAGCCGTTATCTGATCACCAAGAAGAGCATGGACCCGATGAAGGTGATGCCGGTTTCCTACGGGCAGAGCGCACCGGTGGCGGAAAATCGTGACGCCCAAGGCCGCGCGAAGAACCGCCGCGTCGAGATCCTAGTTTACCGTGAAGGTATCAGCTCGCAGGCAGCGGCGCCGGCACAGGCGCAACCCGCCGCGCCCCGTTCGTCGCAAACAACCCAACCGGCCGGAGAGCGAATCACCCAGCGCTAGTTTTTCGCTAGAGGGCGGGGGGCAGTAAAAAAAAGGCGGAGTCGATGACTCCGCCTTTTTTTTATTCTACCCAGGGTTTTTACTGGTAAAGCTTGTCGATGTAGCCGCTGTCGTCCAACTCGCGGACGAAATGGGTGTCCCACAGCGCCAATGGATTGTAGCCGGCGATTTCCGGATTGCGGCGCACCGCCAGGGCGAAGACGTTGGCGATGCCATCCAAAGACGGGTAGGGCTTTTTCTCCAAAGACTGGGCCCATTCGTCGTATAGGGTTTCGACTTCCTCATCGGTTTGCAGCTTCAAGATCGGCGACGCGTGCTCTTTGAGGATCTCCAAGGTCTCCTGTTTATGGGTGAGGAAAAAATGGATGGCGTCGACTAGTCCCTTATTGAGCAGGCAAATTTCTTCGGGATGACTTTTAACGAAGCTCGTGGTGGTGGTCAGGGTGACGCCGCGGATCATCGGGATCGCTCGCGCTGTGATCACATGGGCGCCGGCCGCCTTGGCGCGGCTGTCATGGGGAATGGTGACGAAGGTGGCGTCGTAGTCGCCCTTCAACACCGCGCGCCAACGGTCTTCCGATGAACCGCTCATTTCGAATAGCTCGATATCGCCGCGGTCGGCATCCAAGCCTTCCTGCTTCAAGTAGAGCCAGATGTTGAGGCCGGCGTGGGAGGTCAGTTTGTCGGCGACGATTTTCTTGCCTTTCAAATCCTGCACCGAATCGATGCCCGGCCGGACGATGATTTTGTTTTCCGTCCAGTTGTTGGTCGGCTGGGCGAGATGCACGAAGTCTTCGCCGTTCTTGGCGTTACGCACGTAGAGATTGTGATGATTGCCGGAGATCACGTCTACCGAGCCGTTTTTTAGCGACTCGACGGCCTTCTCGCGCACCAGCTGCGGCGAGGTGTCGACCGCCAATCCGTTCTTCGTCCACGCGCCGGATTTATCGGCCACCAGCCAGAGCGGCGCGTGGGAATTAGATCGATAAATGACGCGGAGTTGCTTATTTGCCATGGAAATTTCCTCTCACGATTTTGTTCAGCGCTATTTCGGTCATAGCACTAGTGGTCGCCGATTTGCCAGCCGCGGATTAGGGCTGGAGGCGCAAGCCAAGCCAGAGCGTGATCATGGCAAGCAAGAGGATGCACCAGTTCATGCTGGTCATGCGCCGGATGATCGAGTTCAATTGTTCCGGCGTGACTTCATCGCCGCCTTCAACGCGCCGGACAAAACGATGGCCGACGCCGAGGGTCTGCGACACGCTGAACATGACCAGCAGAAAGGCGAACAGCAGCTTGAGGCCAAGTTTGTAGGCGAGATAATTGAGAAAGTTCTCGCGCAGGGCGGCTTTCATCTCGGTCAATTGAAACGCGCCGGTGAACAACAAAATTCCCAGTGCGCCGACCTGCAACGGATTGTAGAATTTCAAACCGCGGACGAAATATTTGACCCGCTCCTCATGCTTGTCGAGCACGCCGACCGCGGGCAGCAACATGAGCCAAAAGCCGATCACCGCGCCCAGGTAAACCACCAAGGCGATCAAATGGAGCCAGGAGTAGAACATTCAATCAAATATTCCCCGCAGCTTGCTGCGGGCACAGCTAAATAGAGTTGCCAAAGGGGGCGAGCATCCCCTTTGGTCACGATCAGGGTTCATACCCTGATCTCGAAATGCCAAGGTTGATTGCGTCGATCAGCCCCAGCTGAAACGCGAGCCCTTCTTGTAGGGTTTGCCGGCGGCGTCGTAGGTGTCGCCGATGGTGTCCAACTGTTCGCTGATGCGTTCGCGTTCGCGCTGTTGGTGCGCTTCGAAGGCGGCGGCGTCCTTGGCGCGGCGCTCGACGAATTGCGCCAACTCGCGCTCGCGCCGTTCGACGAACTCGCGCTGCTCGTTGGCCCACTTGGAGTAGGAATCATTCAGCAACGTGCGGATATGATAGTTCAAATTGTCGCGCACCACGGTGGACTTGTGGCAGTGCGGGCAAAAGATCACGTTGCCGATGGTGAAATTCTTGACGTTCTGCTCATGCACGCCGTTGCATTTGTAGCAGCGCAGCGGAATGTTCCAGCCGTCGATGGGCGGTAGCTCCACATAGTTCACATCCGCTTCGGCGAAGCCGCCCACCGCGCCGCTCTGGGCTGGCGCCGCCGCTGCGCTGGGGCTCGCCGGCGTGCCCGGGGTTTGCGCTGCGTCGCTCGCCGCGCCAGCTGCTTTGCCTTGGCCCTTGCGGAAACGCGACTCGAAGCTGTCGCCGAAACTGGTTTCGGGATGGAGCTGGCGGGCGCGCGCGATCAACACCTCTTCGGATTCGACATTCTTTGGATCGGTGACGCAGACATCGACGGGGCAGACCGCCGCGCAGGCTTCGTAGTCGTGAAAACCGACGCATTCGGTGCATAGCACGGGATCGATAACGAAAATTGGGTCGCCCTGGGAAATCGCGTTGTTGGGGCATTCGGGCTCGCAGGCGCCGCAGTTGATACAATCGTTGGCGATCATCGTGGCCATGAACGTGAAACCTCCAAAAAAGCTAACCCGGAATTGCCATCGGCGTGAAACTCGGCATATCCTAGATGAAAAGATTTAGCGTTGCAAATCTTTGAATTCGCTTACATCCATTCTATGACGAGCTTTTTCATCGGCACCTGCGGTTACTCCTATCCCGGCGCACCGCCAAACGGCTGGAGCGGCGTGTTTTATCCCAACCTCGGCCGTGGCCGGGTCGATGTATTGGAGTTCTACGCGGCCCATTTTAACTGCGTGGAAATTAATTCGACCTTTTACCGGCCGGCGAGCGCGGCGATGGCGCGCGGCTGGCTCGGCAAAACTCCCGGTGATTTCATGTTCACCGCCAAAGCCTGGCAGAAGTTTACCCACCCCAACGAGCTTGGGCGCGACGGGGGTGCGGCCGGGGCGAAGTGGTCCGCCTTCGACGCTGGCGATGTGGCGCGCTTCGCCGACGGCATCGCGCCTCTGGTGGAAGCCGGGCGCTTGGGCGCGCTGTTGTTTCAATATCCGGCGAGCTTTGTCCGCGACGGCGCTAGTCTCGAGCGCTTGGAAGCGGCGCTGGCGAGTTTTCCCGCGGTCGCCAAGGTGGTCGAGCTGCGCGACAAAAGCTGGAGCGACCGGCGCGCCGAGACCGAAGGTTTATTGGATCGTTACAAAGCCACCTGGGCGTTCATCGACGAGCCTAAGTTTGGCTCCTCGGTCAAGCAGGAATTGGCCGGGGGCGGCGAGCTAAACTATCTGCGGCTCCATGGCCGCAACCAAGAAAAGTGGTGGCGCCATGATAATCCCTGGCAGCGCTACGATTACATTTACCAGCCGGAAAATATTTATCGGCTGGCCGCCAAACTGAAACAGATAAACGGCCAAAAGCCGCAAGCCAAGGCCTACGTGTTTTTCAACAACCACGCGCGCGGTCAAGCGGTGGCCAACGCGCTGATGCTCAAGTTGGCGCTCGGCCTGAAGGATGGCGCCGGCGCGCCCGAGAGTTTGGTCGCGACGTTTCCGCTGTTAAAAGATTTCCCAGAGGCGAAGCAAAACTAGGACACCCTTGCTCATCGCGCGGTGCGGTAGATAAAAATCGAATGGCCGATGTCCGCCACCGGGGTTTTACGGAGGAAATACTTGTACGGGTTGTTGGCGCCCAGGTAGAGGCCGACCAGATGAGTCGCGCTGATGGCGATGTAAGGCGCCCTTTAGGTTGCGGGCGCGGCTGGTGGCGCGAGCACGCCGGTCAAGGTGCCGAGGCGGTAAATACCGTCGATGGCGTAGCACCGCGGGTCGGCGGCGCCGAAGTAGGCCAGTTCGATGCGGTCGACGCGCTGGTCGACCATCCAGCGTTTGAGCCCCTTGAGATCCTGGCCCCAATCGAGGTTCGAGTCGACGAGAATTTCATGGCGCTGGCGCGGGCCGAGGGCTTCATTGAAAAACGCCAGATAGTGCGGGTAGGCGAGCACGCAGGAGGCGGCGAGCCAAAGCGCCAAGGAGCAGATGGCGCAACGCTTGACGATCGATGGGCTATTTAGCAACGCCGCGCTGACGCCGCCCAAGCAAACGAACAGGAACGGGTAGATCGACAAAATATGGCGCAGGCCAAGGTTCATGCGCGAATAGATCGCCAAGCCTAAAAAGCTCACAATCGGCAGCCAGATAAATTGGCTGTCCAGCGCGAGCCGGCGCTGGCGCGCGAGCACTAGCGGCGAGACCAGCAGCAACAGCAATGTCGGCAGCGGGGTTTTCAGCGCCAGCGCGACCGGGAAATAATCCCAGAAGCCTTCCGATACTTCGCCCAGCAAATAGGCGGTGCGAGTGGCATTGGACAACACATGCATCAAACCGGCGAGCCAGGCTTCGGGGAGCAGCCGATAGGCTTGGTTCAAATGGCGCAGCCGGTCAAGCCACCAAGTGGGAGCGGCACCAGGGCTGATGGTTCAACGGCATGCCTTGCCCGCTCACGGCATCGTAGCGCCAACCGTAGGCGTTCCAGATGGCGGCGTAGGCGGCGACCCGAGGCACAGGTAAAACCCCGCCAGCCAGCCGAGCTTGGCGCCCACGGCGGTGATCGGTGCGGCGGCGCCGGCGCCGCGGTTGTGGCGAAAGGATTTTGCCGATCGCCAAAAGGCCCCACACGAGCGGTAGGATGATAAAAGAAAATTTGCTGAGCGCCGCGGCGGCGACAAACAGCAGGGTCATGGCGCCATTGAACCAGATCATTTCGCGCATGGCGCGCCAGTAGAAATAGCTGGCGCCAAAGATCGTCAGCGCGATCGCCATATCGGTGTGGACCAGCGGCCCAGGGGCGAGCATGTTGGGATCGAAAACAAATAGCACCAAGGCGGCAAAACCGGCGCCGATGCCGTAAAGGTCGCGCGCCCAGGCAAAGATCAAAAGCCCCAACCACGCCGCCGCCAGGAGCATCGGCAAGCGTGCGGCGAAGAACAGAGCTTCGCGATGGTTACGCTCGAACCGCCAGCGGTTCACTACTCGCCAGCCGTACAGGCCATCGGCTTGGAGCTTGTCCCGTTCGGCCCGGACCAAAGGCGAATCGTCGGTGCTGAGCAAAAGTAGCGGCGCTGCCGCCAACAGTTTGACCAGCGGTGGATGTTCGGGATTGAGCCGGTAGTCGCCCCAGCGCCAATAGGAATAACCGGCGACCAGATGATAGGTCTCGTCGATGGTGGGGGCTTTTTGTTCGACGGCGCTGAGCGCCAGGCCGATGAACAGTAGCGATAACAGGCCGACGACGATGGCGCTGCTTCGGCTGAGCGGAGACCGATACGCGGGTGCGCTGCTGCTGTCAGCTTAGTTTACGAGCATTGCTGGCACCGATTCAAATCGCCGCATATCGCCAGCACCGTAGCAAGGATTCGCCGTTGACGCCAAGTACGAAGAGCTCGGAGGGGATTTAACCACGAAAGACACGAAAGGCACGAGAGTCGGAATCGCTCTCCAGCGATTCGCGAGTTTCGCCGGTGAAAGTGAAATGTTGCGCGGGTAAAATTGCGCCGGGCCGTTGACGGTTTGTCGTCGGCTATATTACTGATGGCGATACCGAGGTGAGTTTCATGAGGCGATTTCAGAGCGCGCTGGCGGCGATCGTTGGGCTTTTGCTCGGGCCGGCGTTGGCGGCGGCGCAACGGCGTCGACGAGATTCGCAAGAGTGGATTTGTCGAGAAGATTAAGAGTTAATGGATAATTGAGAATTGATAATGGAGAATGGTCGGAGTTTGATTCTCGTTATTGGCGTTGCTGATCGCTCGGTTGGTGATTGGCCACAGCCGTGGGTGGAAGGATTCTAAATGGTTTTTGTCAGCGCGATTTTGACCTTGCTGGCGGTGATTCTGCCAATAACTTTCTGCCACGCCGCGGCGGCGCCCAACAAGCTCGTCGTCAGCTACGCGATCTTGAGCGAGCGCGAGGGCGTGTTGATGGTCGCCCGGGATCAAGGATTTTTTCGTCGCCATGGTCTCGATGTCGAGTTGGTTTACATGCCGAGCGCGCCAGTGGCGCTGGCCGCCATGGCCCATGGCGACTCCCAGGTCAACACCGGTTCGGCGTCGGGGGCGATCCTCGGCGCCATGGCCGGCGGGTTGGATCTGGTGTTCGTCGCCGGGCTGATTAATAAATTGACCGGCGTCATGGTCACCGGCCCCAACATCAACAGTCCGGCCGATCTCAAGGGCAAGACCATCGGCGTGACCAGCATCGGCGGCGGCAACTGGGTGTTTACCATGCTCGCGCTGGAACATTGGAAGCTCGACGTCAAGCGCGACAACATCACCATCCGGGTGATCGGCAGCGACGCGGTGCGCGCCCAGGCGATCACCAACGGCACCATCGACGCCACCCAGCTGTCCGCCTACTCGCTGGTGCCGCCGTTGAAGCGCCAGGGCGCGCGGGTGCTCGCCGACCTGCCGGATCTCGGCGTGCCCTACCAAGGCGTGACGGTGTTTACCCGGCGCAGCTATTTGAATCAAAATCCCGAGACCGTGGAAAAACTCCTGACCGCCATCGTCGAAGCGATCGCTTTCATCCAGGAGCCGGCGAATAAAGCCACGGTGCAGCGGATCCTGGCCAAAGGGCTGCGGTTGGCCAAACCAGAGGACGCCGCTGAAGGCTATGACAACGTCAAGCCGCTGTTCGAGCGGCGGATTTTTCCGACGCTGGAAGGCGTGCGCAACACGATTCGATTGCTCGGCATGAGCAACGAAAAGATTCGCAACCTGCGCGCCGAGGAGATCATCGACGAGCGCATCGTCCGGCGCTTGGAGCAGAAGGGTTTGCTGCGCTAGACAATCGGCGCGCGGGCAATCATAGTCGTTTCACAACAATCTCGGTGGAAAGGCGGGGGCAGGATTGGCGCAGTCAGAGTCACAACCGAAGATCGATCTAAGCGGTAAAGTGGCGGTGGTCACTGGCGCCGGCCGCGGCATCGGCGCGGCGATCGCCGAGAGCTTCGCCAGGGCCGGCGCCGATCTGGTGATCGCCGACTTGAATGAAGCGAGCGCGCGCCATGTCGCCGAGCGCATCCAACAGCTCGGTGGAAAAGCCTTGGCGGTCAAGACCGATATCGCGGCGCCGGCGGATGTGGATCGCTTGTTTGCCGCCGTGCAAGACCATTTCGCCGGCGTCGATATTCTGATCAACAACGCCGGCATCTGGTTTCGCAAGCCGTTCCTGGAGATCGGCGATGACGAGTGGGACCAGGTGCTGGCGGTAAATTTAAAAGGCACCTTCATGTGCAGCCAGCGTGGCGCGCGCATGATGATGACCAAGCATAGCGGTTGCATCATCAACATCGCGTCTCATGCCGGATTGTTCTACAGCCGCGGCCAGGGCGTCCACTACGCGGCGTCCAAGGCGGCGATCGTTCAAATGACCCGGGTGTTGGCCTTCGAGCTCGGGCCGTTGGGTATCCGCATCAACGCCATCGCGCCGGGCGGCGTCAACACCGGCAGTCCGACCTCCATGCCGCAAACCGAAGTCGCGCCCAGCGCGCCGGTGGCCGGCGCCAATCCGCTGGGCTTTCGCGGCGATCCGGCGGATATTGCTAACACTGCGCTGTTTCTCGCTTCGCCGCTGGCGCGCTTTACCACCGGGCAAACGCTAGTCGTCAATGGCGGCACCATCGGCAGTTCCTAGCGCGATTTGCGCCGATGCCAATTGACAGGAAATCGTGGCGAGCGTAGATTCGGCTTCGTTTATCGGTGTGGGCTCGCAGCCAACGAAAGCGCCGATCCCACGCGTCGCAACGCGACATAAGGAGTTCCCATGGCAACCCTAAAAATGAAATATGGCGTGATCTCGGCCGATGACCATGTCCAGGAAGCGCCCGATGTTTGGACCAAGCGCATGTCGAAAGCCAAGTTTGGCGACGACATTCCGCATATCATCGAGCTGCCCGACGGCAGCCAGACCTGGGCCTTGGGCGGCAATGCGCAGGGCTTCGGCGGCCTGGCGCGCATCGCCGGCGTCAAAGCTAAAGTGCGCACCTGGGACGAAGTGCCGCCGTCGACCTATCTCGCCGCCGAGCGCTTGAAGATTCTCGACGACGAGGAAGTCGACGCCTCGGTGCTGTTCCCCAACATCATCGGCATCACCAATCAGAATTTTCAAAAAGAGGGCAGCGAAGAGTTTCGCCTGGCCTGCATTCGCGCCTACAACGACTGGCTCATCGAAGAGTGGCAAGATTACTCGCCGCGCTTCATCGCCCAGTGCGTGACGCCGATGTGGGATGTGGATTTATGCGTCGCGGAAATTCACCGCGCGGTCAAGCGCGGCCATAAGGCGCTCGCCTGGCATGGCGCGCCCCATGTGTTGGGGCTCAAACATTTCAACGATCCCTATTGGTACCCGGTGTTCCAGGCGTGCTGCGACCTCGACGTGCCGCTGTGCTTGCATTCCACCGCGCTGCCGGCGTTGCCGGCCTGGAGCTCCTTGCAGAACGGCGCCCGGACCGCGTTGCAAGTGTCCATGACCTTCGTCAGCCACATGGAGATCGTCTCCAATATTCTCTACTCCGGCGTGTTCGAAATATTCCCCAAACTGAAAACGATCAGCGTCGAGAGCGGGGTGGGCTGGCTGCCCTATTTACTCGAAGAGTTGGACCATGAGTACGACGAGCGCAAAGTGGCGACGACGACAACGCTCACCAAGAAACCCAGCGAAGTGTTTCGCACCAACATGTGGGCGACCTTCTGGCATGAGCGCCACGGCATCAGAAGCCATGATGAAATCGGCGTCGACAAGATCATGTACTCCACCGATTACCCGCACGGCACGACGACGTGGCCCAAGTCGGTGTGGTGCCGGACGCATTCGTTACAGGACGTCGAATCGGTGGAGGACCGGAAAAAAATCCTCATGGACAACGCCATCGGGCTCTACAAACTCGACGTCGACAAGTCGCGCATCGAACAAGTTCTATACCAGCCCGGCCCGATCAAAGTCGGGCCGCAGCCGGTGGTTGCCAAGCCCGCGACCAGCGCCGGCGGGTAGGTTTCAGCCGTAAAACGCCTGGGAAAGAGTTTCCACCACGAAAGGCACGAAGGACACGAAGGGTTGGGGAAAACATTTCCGACCTTCGTGCTCTTGGTGTCCTTCGTGGTGAGATCGGATTTTCCCACGATGCCGATACCCATCATTCGGAATGGTGAGTAGCGACGCTGCGCGCCTCCACCCAACCTACCACTTATATTGCAACGCCAAGAAAAGCTGGATTCCCGCCGGCGCGGGAATGACGAATAAGAATTCGTCTACTTCTGTCACCCTCGCGCTACTTGTACTTGGGATCGCCGTAGGTCATCAGCTCGATCAAATTTTCATCAGGATCGCGCAGGTACAGACTGGTGCCGGGACCGAGGGCGCCGGAGCGCGCGACCGGTCCATCGAGCACCGTAACTCCCGCTTGCTTTAAGAAATCCTGGGCCTCTTGCACAGTGCCCTCCCAGCGTAGGCAGAGATCCGCCGAACCTAAAGCGTAGCCGGGCGCGTGGGTTGGGCTTTCGGTCTCGTAGCGATCGACGACGTAGAGGTTCAACTTCTGGGTGTCGTTGATGCGGATGATCGGCCGGTTGCCGCGGCCGCCCGGCCGCTCTTGCCAACCGGCGTCAAGGCCGAGCTTGCGGTAAAACGCAAAAGTCGTTTCCAAGTCTTTGACTACCAATACCCAATGATCGATTGCCGCGATGCCCATGTTTCCTCCTCGGCGAAGATTTTTTTGCTGCCAATGTTTGATTAACTCTGCACCATGCGCCGGCTCAAACTAGTGCGCAGACGCGGGTCCATGCGGTCGCGCAGGGCGTCTCCGACCAAGGTGAAGGCGAGGATGAACCCCGCCAAGGCCATGCCGGGAAAAACCGCCAACCAGGGTGCCACCTCTAAGAAATCCTGGGCGTCGCGGATCATCGTGCCCCAGCTGATGTAGGGCACCGACAAGCCGAGGCCCAAGTAGCTGAGCGCCGATTCGACACTGATGGCGCGGGCCAGGTCGAGGGTCACCTGGACCGCGATGGGCGCCATGATGTTGGGGAGAATTTGCCGGAGCAAAATGCGCAGGGGCGTTTGTCCCATGGCGCGGGCGGCGTCGACATATTCGCGCTCCTTCTGGGTTAAGACGCCGCTCCGAACCAGGCGCGCGTAACGCGGCACGGCGCTAAAGGCGATGGCGAACCAGAGCATGACCACGCTCGGTCCGGCGAGCGCCACCAGCGCCATGGCCAGCACCAGCGACGGGAAGGCCATGATGCCTTCCATGACGCGCTGCACCAAGGCGTCCACCGAGCCACCCACGTAGCTGCCGATGGCGCCAAGTGGTGCGCCGAGAAATAGCGCCAGGATAACCGCGCCGGCGGAGACTTGCAGGCTCACCTGCGAGCCGGCGATGATCCGGGTCAGGACATCGCGGCCGATGCGGTCGGTGCCGAGCCAATGGGCTCCACTCGGCCCCTGCATGCGCACGTTCAAATCGGGCGCGTTCAAATCATGGGGCGAGATGCCCGGCCCGATCAGCGCAATCAAAATATACAGGATCATCAGCAGGCCGCCGACCAGGGCGCGCCGGTCGCTGCGCGCGAACTCGATTACCATGCGCGCGACGCTCATCGACGGCGCCGCGGGCGGTGCGAAAAGCGCCGAATCGTTGGTGGCTGGGATTTCCATTCAATTCAATCCAAAGGCGCTCATTGGTAATGCACCCGCGGGTCGACCACGGCGTAGAGCAGGTCGACGGCTAAGTTGACGATGATGACCAGGAAGACCATGAACAGGACGACGCCCTGGACGACCACGAAGTCGCGGGTGTGAATGGAATTCAATAACAAATAGCCGATGCCGGGATAGTTGAAAACGGTTTCGACGATGGTGATCAAGCCGCTCAGGTAGGCCATCTGCAAACCGACCACGGTGAGCGTGGTGATCAGCGAGTTGCGCAGCACATGTTTCCATAGGACCAGCCGTTCGCTCAAGCCTTTCGCTCTGGCGGTGCGAACGTAATCCTGGTGCATTTGATCGAGGAAGTCCTGGCGCTGAAAGCGCAACACCGTGGCGGCGATGTTGAGCGCCACCACCGCCATCGGCAAGGTGACATGTTTCACGAAATCGATGAAATCTTCCTGCGGTTTGGTGTAACCAATCGACGGCAGCCAGCCGAGATGGACGGCGAAAATCAGCACCGCCACCAGAGCCAGCCAAAAGGTCGGCACCGAGATGCCGAGGACGACAAAGCTGGTGGCGAGGTGATCCCACTTGGTGTTGTTGTGAATCGCCGACAGCACGCCGGCGGGCACGGCGACGATCACCGCCATGATCAGTCCGCCAACCATCAAGTACATAGTCGGCACCAAGCGCGGCAAGATAACTTCGAGAGCTGGCGTGCGATGGGTAATCGAGATGCCGAGATCGCCCTGGAGCATGTTCCACAGCCAGTTGAAGTATTGCACGATCAGCGGCCGGTCCAATCCCAAACGCAGGCGCATGGCGTCATAGACTTCGCGCGAGATCTGCGCGCCATCCACCGCGCCGAGCATCACCATGACCGGATCGCCGGGAACGATCATCATGACGAAAAACACCACCATGGTGACCACCAGCGCCATGGGGATCAATTGCACCAGGCGCAAGGCGGTGTAGCGGATGAGCATCTTGAATCCTTCCGAGCTAACTTTGTCCCGCCCTAAATTCCGCCGGATCGTACAACGAGACCGACAAGCATGACAAGCGCGAAGCGCGTGAAGCGTGCAGTGCGGCGGTGAATTTCTTGACACTTCTCGCCGGGCGGTGTTACGGTCCGGCCAACTCATGACGATTCAATACTGTAAACGGGAGGTTTCGCGATGAAACTCTGGACGAGCAAATGGATGGTACGGATGTGGTCGATGGCCGCGGCGTTGTTGACCGTGGTTTCCGTCGATGGCAGCGGGATATTGCCGCGCGCCGAGGCGGCGCAACCAGCGGTGGCTCCGGCGGCGGCGATGGCGCCGTTGGCCCAGCCGAAGGGCAAACCGCGCATCGGCGGCACGCTGAGATTTGGCATCGTCAAGGACATCGGCACGCCGATCCCGTTCGTCTCCTACACCTCCATCGGCCAGTACGTGAAGGACAGCGTCTATGAACCGCTGGTGATGAACGATCAGAAGGGCGAGATTCATCCGTGGCTGGCGGAGAGCTGGACGGCCAACGCCAATTCCAGCGAGTGGACCTTCAAGATTCGCCGCGGCGTGAAGTTCCACGACGGCAAGGAATTAACTTCCGAGGACGTCGTCTGGTCGGCCAAGCATATTATGAACCCGGCCAACGGCGCCGCCGGCCAGGGACAGTTGTCGAGCAACGTCCGGGACGTGGTCGCGGTGGATAAGTATACGGTGAAGTTTATTCTCCCCGGTCCGCGCGGCCTGCTGCCGGAGATTCTCGCCAACTCGTCGACCTTGCATGTCGCGCCGAAGGATTCGATGACGGTGGGCCAGCAGGAGATGGTCGGCGGCGCGCCGCCTGCCGGCACCGGGCCGTTCAAGTTCAAGGCCTGGAGCCCTGGGCAGGATTTTCATGTGGTGCGCCATGAGCAGTACTGGGCTGGACCCGCCTACTTGGAGGGCGTTCGCTTTCGCGTGATCACCGAAACCACCTCCAGGGCATCGGCGATCCAGGCTGGCGATTTGGACATCACCGAGCGCTTGGGGCCGACCTTCGTCGAGCGCATCAAGAGCGGCAGCCTCAAGGGCTTGAGCTACATTTCCATCGGCACCGTCGGCATCAAACAATTGGTGCTCAACACCCAGATGGCGCCGATGTCGGACCCGCGCATCCGCAAGGCGCTGGCCTTGTCGCTCGACAAGGACGCGATCATGAAAGAGGTCACCTTCGGTTTCGGCGTGCCGGTGTTGACCTGGGGCGCGCCCGGCACCGACTGGGAAACTTCCGCCGGCTTTAAGTGGAAGCGCAACATCGCCGAGGCGAAAAAGTTACTGAAGGAAGCCGGTTATTCAGGTGCGCCGATCACCTTTGGTTCCACCCGCGGTCAAGACGATCCCTGGACCGAAGCGATCGTCCGCCAGGCGTCCGAATCGGGGCTCAAATTCTCGATCCAAAATCTCGCCGGCGCCGAGCTGATTCAAAAAACCCTCGCCGGCGAGCTCCACATGTCGGTGTACGGCGGCGGCGGTGTCGGCGAGCCGCTGGTCGCCAACGTGCAGTATATTGGCTGCCTTGACGGCAAGCCGGGGGTGGGCAACGTCGCCAAGTACTGCACACCGGAGTCGGAAAAGCTCGTCACCCAATATATGGAAGAGCCCAGCCGGGCCAAGCGGCTGGCGATCTGGAAGACCGTGGCGAAAAAATATTTTATCGACGATGTGCCTTACTTAGTGATCGGCTGGGCCAACGACCGCAATTTCGTTTGGCGCGATAAAGTGAAAAACTGGGAGCGCGGTCCGGAGCAAGAATACGCCCACGCCAAGGGCGGCCTATGGCGCACCTGGCTGGAGCCGTAAGTTTATCGGTTGCCCGCAACTTGCCGCGCTAAGATTCCGAACCGGGGCGATGCGCTAACCTTGACCGGTTAGCGCCGCCCCAACTCCGCCAGAGCTTGGTTCAAATAACTCAGCTCCAAAAACTTGCGCACATCGGGCACCGGCCGTTTGGTCGCGGATAGCTCGGCGTAGACCCGCAGGTTATGCTTCATGCCTTCGAAGTTCGGTTCGCCGTCGGGGGACCACAGGCGGTTTTGCGTGTAATATTCCCAGCCTTTGAGGGCGTGGGAGGGTTTGAGCTGCATTTCCTTAGCGATGAATTCCACCGCGGCGTCGCGCTGGTCGTGGAGCCAGCGATTCGACAGCACCATCGCTTTCATGAAGCGCACCATGACAGCGCGGTTTTTCTCGGCCCAGGAACGTTTGATTTCGAGAGCCGAGGCTTGGAAGTTGGGCACGGTGTCGATGAGCCGCGCCAACGTATGCATGCCGGCTTCCTCGGCGGCATAGTTGAGCGGGATGGCGACGATGGTGGCGGCGATCTGGCCGGATTGGAGCGCCATCAAGTTGCTCGCCGAACCGCCGGCGACGATCAGCAGTTTATAATCGCGCGGAAACTCGAGCCCTTTTTGCTTGAAGGTTTCTTTCAAGGCGGTGACGCCGCTGCTGGTTAACGACGAAACGCCGAGGGTCGCGCCGCGCAGGTCTTCCAGCGATTTATAATTCTTTCCAGCGATCAGCACCTGAGTCATGCCGTTACTCAGGCCGCCGGCGATGGCGAAATCGATGCCGCGCTCGCTGGCCTCGATGTAAGGCTCCGGGCCGCCGGTGCCCACTTGCAGCGAGCCGCTGGCCAACGCCTGCAAGGTCATCGGCACGCCGCGCAGCAAGACCACTTGGACATCGAGGCCTTGTTGCTCGAAGAAGCCGCGCTTGGCGCCGACCCAGAGCGGACTGTAGCCGAGCGTCTTGGTCGACGCGCCGAGATATATTCTTGGCCGCTCTTCGGCGAGCGCGGTTGTGTGCAGCAACAGAATTGTGAATACAAATCTGATAATCGCCCCAACCATCGGGGTCTCCTCAGGGATTTCGCGAGCGTAAGGTTTTCTGCATCAAGCTCTACACATTGGCTAAAGTTGGGTCGGGGTCGTGGGAGTAGGAAATCAGCTGGCGGATTCTTTCGGTGCGCTGCCATGGGGTCAGCGGCGCGCCGTCGGCGAGGGCTTGGAGCTCGCGAATCCAGAGTTTTCTTTGCAGGATCAGCGGCGTGTCGGAGCGGCCGAGATTTTCTTTTTTACGCAGCTCGTAGGGCCCCTGGCCGACCTGGACGGCGTAATCTTGGACCCAGACGATATTGGCTTTGTCGTCGCCTTCGAGATCTTGTATGCGGATCTCGCCGCGCAGCACCGCGGCGCCGAGATCGTTGGGCGAGCGGCCAAGTTTCCCGGTGCGCGCTAGATGGCGTTTCTTTACCGCTTCGCCTTCGACGCCGTCTTGGAAATGCTGGATGTCCAACTGATAGCTGGCGTGGCTTTCGTCGTCGATGGGCACGCGCCAGGCGAGATGATCGCGGTCCGATTCCTTGAAGCCCAAAATGTTCGGCATGCCGTAATGCAGATACTGCACCCGGCCGGTGGAAGTCGTGGTGGTCAGCATCAGCCCCCACTCGGTTTCTTCCTGGGCGACGGCGGGGATCTCGCGCGGCCGGCGCAGGAAAAACTCCGACTCCTTGTGGGTAAACGGAATATGCACCGGATCGTTTTCGATGTTGTTCAAAAAATTACAGGGCCGGACATAGGTCTCTACCCACAAGCCATCTTTTTCGAAGTCGGAGAAGCGCGGCAGCGGCGGTGGCGCGCCGTCGCCGAAGTAAACGAAAATCATGCCGAGATACTCTTCGGTCGGATAGCTGCGGATGCGGACTTTCTCGGTGAACGCTTCTTTCTCCGCCGGCTGCTCGATGCACTGGCCCGAGCCGGCGAACTTCCAACCGTGAAAGCGGCAGCGCAAGGCGTCGCCTTCGACCCAGCCGACCGACAGTTGCGACTGGCGGTGTGGGCAGCGGAACTCGACCACTTGCGGCTTGCCGCTGTCGCCGCGATAGAGCGTGAAGTCTTCGCTCATGATGCGAATCGGTTTGGCCCAGCCGGGCTTGATGTCCTCGGCGCGCTGCACCGGGTGCCAGAAACTGCGCATGTACCTGCCCGCGATGGTGCCCGGGCCAGTGGGGAAACAGTCCATGTAGTCGATGGTCGGCATGACGAGATTCCCTTCAATTTATTATCGTGAGCGGGGTTTGAACCCCACTCGCGACCCAAGGGGATGCTCGCCCCCTTGGGTAACCCCATTTATCAGTGCCCGCAGCAAGCTGCGGGGTCGATTGAATCAAGACTTGGCAACAAAGCCCGCGGCCTCGATGCCGTCGATGGCGCAGGCTTCATCTTCTTCGGCGGTGCCGCCGCTGACGCCGACGGCGCCCAAGATCTCATTGCGGTCAGCGCCGTCCATGATCAACACGCCGCCGGCCACCGGAACGACCTTGCCCTGGGACATGACCGACAGCGCGCCGAGAAAGGCCGGCCGTTCCTTGAGCCGCTCGCTCAACGACCGGCTCGACTCACCCATGCCGACCGCGCCCCAGGCTTTGCCGATGGCGATGTCGGGACGCAGTATGCTGGCGCCGTCTTCGCGCTTGAGTACTTTCAAGCAGCCGCCGTCGTCCAACACCGCGACACACATGGGGCGGTACTTCGCATCGCGCGCCTTGGCGAGGGTCCGGTCGGCGATGAGGTTGGCTTTGTCCAATGTCAGTTTCATTTTTTAGCCTCCAATTATTCTAAGCGGACTGAAATTAATCACGTAGTGGCGCGAAGATGTCGTCGAGCGCCGGTTGATAGGGAATATAGCCTTGATCCTTGGCGTACTCGATGAATTTCGCCAAAACCTTGCGATTGGCATCGAGCCCATGCGCCCAAGAGTTTTTGCCAAAACGCTTTTCTTCCTCTTCCAAAAACAGCACGGCGGTGGGGAAGGAAAAGCGCTTGGGATATTCGTAATCGCTCTGACAGCGGCGCTCGGCTTCGTTGAATGCGTCCACCAGTTGATGGCACAGCCAGGGATAGTTGGCGAGCAGTTGCTCGTGTACGACCATCACATGGGTGATTGGAAAGATTCCCGTGGCTTGAAAATAATCCTGAACGGCGGCGCGGCAATCGCTGAAGATCCGGCGCAGGCGCGGATCGCCGGTACGAAAAGTCTTTGACACGTTGGGCAAGAGCAGGGCGTCGAGCGCGCCGTCGAACAAAAGAGTTTCGAGATTTTCCTCGCTCTGGCGCAAATCGATGTTCGCGGGAATTTCGAAGCCGGCGCCTTCGGCTTCGCTGGTGATCCATTCATTCTTGGAAAAGTCGACGCCGTGATGTTCCTTGAGAATGCCACGCGCCCACAGGCCGACGGTGATGCGGTATTGTTGGATGCCGATGCGCTTGCCTTGGAGATCTTCCGGGGTTCGGATGGCCGACGGCTCGCGGCAAAACAAATAGGGCTGGATAAACATGCGCAGCGGAAAGATCGGCAGGGCGATCAGCGGCTCGCCGCGCAGGCGCGCCATGACATACCAGGAGAGCGACATCTCGGCGATGTCGAACTGCTCGTAGACCGGCTTGTAGCAGGCGTCGCCTTGCACCGGCGGCGGGCAGACGTTGAGTTGGGCGCCGTCGATGGTCACCGCGCCACTGAACAGCGGTTGGGTGCGGTCGTAGCGGGTCATCATCAGGCTGAGTTCTGGTTTGGTCATAGCATCCGCCTTACTTGGCACCGGCGACTTTGGTGAGGTAGTCGTCGACGAAGAACTTCTCAAGGCCGCCCGGCCCGTCTAGGTTGACGTTCAACTTCGCCGCGCTGACTAACGCCTGAATATTTTTCTTGCCGAGCGCGATGGAGAAGCTGTCGAGGGTGTAGTCCAAGGATTTGCGCAGCACATTGACGTTGGCGTTGGGATCTTTTTTCGCCGCGGCGGCGAGGACTTTGTCTTTGCCGGTTTGAATCGCCGTCATGGCATTACGTAAGGCGCGCAGAAAGGCGACCACTTCGGCGGGATTGTTTTTTAACTTCTGCCGGTAGGTGACCACCACCATGAAGGGGAATTCCGGCAGCGCTTTGCCGGTTTCCAACAGCAGCGGGAAGCCGCGTTCTTCCATGACGACTTTTTCGTTGGCTGAGAAAGCGCCGGCGTGAATCACCCCGGACTCCAGCGCGTTGACCCGCGCCGGACTGTTGCCGGCGTACATGATGCTGTAATCCTTGTCGCGCATGAGCCCCTTGCGCGCCAAGGCTTCGACGGTGGCGAACTCGGTGACGCCGCCGGCGCCGGTGACGCCGACCACCTTGCCTTTGAGTTGCGGTAAATTGGCGACGCTCTTGGCGCCGATCAGCACTTGATCGATGTAGGCGGTGTGGCCGCCGACGATGACCACCTCGGCGCCGCGCGCGATGCTGGTCACGGCGGTGACCCCCGCCATGATCGCGTAGTCGGCTTCGCCGCTTAGCAACGCCGCCATCACCACCGGCCCGCCGCGCACGTAGACCGGCCGGACATCGAGACCTTCAGCCGCGAAAATGCCGAAGTCGCGCGCTGTGCTCACCGGCAGTGAGGTGTTCCAGGATGGCGATGGATAGGCGACGGTGATGGTTTTGGCGTCGGCGGTGGTGAACGCCAACAGGGCGACTGGGCTGAGTATCAACGCAACTAAAATTGCTTGCCCCGCACTCCGAAGGTTCCTTTCCCCTCGACGGGGAAAGGTTAGGATAGGGGTGATCTTCTCTGCGCCATTGCCATCTGCCTCGCACCCCCACTCTAACTCTCCCCCGTCGAGGGGGAGAGAACCGGAGGTCGGATGAAGGAATGCAGAGCGCAATTGAATGTCTTCCGTTTCGCTAGTATTAATCATTCGCCCGCGAATGCAGCCCGGCCAGCCGTTCGGTGCGTTGCCATCGCTTGAGCGGTTTGCCGTCGGCCAGCGCTTGCAGTTCGCGCTCCCAGATTTTTCGAATCAGGATGAGCGCGCGGTCGGAGCGGCCGAGCATTTCTTTTTTTCGGAGATCGAGTTCACCCTGGCCGACTTGAGTCGCGTAGTCTTGGATCCAGACGATGTTCGACCGCTCCGGTCCTTCGATGTCTTGAATGCGCAGTTCGCCGCGCAGCACCGCTTCGCCGATCTCTTTGGGCGAGCGGCCGAGTTTGCCTTCGCGGGCTTTGTGGCGGTTTTTATACGCCTCGCCTTCTTCGCCCTCGGTAATATGCGTGACGTCCAACTGAAAGCTGCAATGGCTGTTGTCGTCGATCGGCACGCGCCAGGCGAGATGATCGCGGTCGCGCTCTCTGAAGCACAGAATGTTCGGCAAGCCATGCTGGGTGATATAGAGCCGGCCGCTCGGAAAGGTCGATTGCAAGAGCACGCCCCACTCGCTCTCTTCGACGTCGATCTCGGGAATCTCCGGCGGCCGGTTCATGTAAAATTCCGACTCGCGGTGGGTGAACGGAATGTGAATCGGATCGTTCTCCAGATTGTTGACGTAGTTGCACGGTCGGACATAGGTCTCGGCCCAGAGATTGTCTTTTTCGAAGTCGGGGTAGCGCGGCAACGGCGGCGGCGCGCCGTCGCCAAAGTAGACGAAGATCAGGCCGAGGTATTCTTCGGTCGGGCATCTACGGATGCGCATTTTTTCCGCGAACGATTCCTTTTCCGCCGGCTGTTCGACGCACTGGCCGCTGTGATCGAACTTCCAGCCGTGGAAGCGGCAGCGGATGGAGTCGTCTTCGATCCAACCGATGGAGAGTTGCGCCTGGCGGTGCGGGCAGCGGAAGTCGACGACGTGCGGTTTGCCGCCGTCGCCGCGATAGAGCGTGAACTGTTCGCCGAGAATCTTGATCGGCTTGGCCCAGCCGGGTTTCAAATCCTGCGCGCGGTAAACCGGATGCCAAAATTTCCGCATATAGCGGCCGGCCAGCGTGTCGGGGCCGGTGTAGTAGAAATCCATGAAGTTGACCATGAGTGAAGATCTCCCTGCATCCAAAAGTTTTAGTTCGCGGGCCGTAGGGGCGAAAAATTTTTCGCCCCTACGGGTCACCTTCGCAGTGGCGCAAATCTTTTTCTTATTTGCTAAATCCATACTCGGACCATTTGTCTTTGGCGCGATCGATAAACTCCTTGGGCACCCGGGCGGCGGGCGGGTAGGGGTGTTTGCGGGTGGCGTCGATCAGCATCTTGCTGCCGGCGCGGCGGCGCGGGTCGTGTTGTGGGATGTCGGCGGCGGCGGTGGAGGGGTCGACACCGGAGGGCACCACGCCGTCGACGAGAAAACTGTCGCGCGCCGGTTGGGCGCGAAAGCCCATGGCCCATTCGACTTGAAAGGGATTGCGCACGTCGATGTCGTCGTCGACGACAACGGTGAACTTGCCTTCCTTGTTCATCAGCGACCAGGCGCCCCAGGCGACTTCTTTTACTTGCTCGGGATATTCTTTCTTCATTGATATGACCAGCATGCCGCTGGCGCCACCGGCTTCGGTGAAGTGGACATCTTGCACCGGCAGGCCCAAGACGTTGCGCAGGTGGTGAAACAAGCCGGCGGAGCGGCTGAGGCTGCGGATGCAGCTCGATTCGCTGGGCGGCATTTGGCTTAAAAAAGAATGATACACCGGCGCGCGTCTACGCGTGATGCAGGTGACGTCGATGACCGGCTGCTGGCCGCCGGGGCTCATGTAGCCGGAGAATTCGCCGAACGGGCCTTCCTGCTCGCGATAGCCGGCGCGCATGACGCCTTCGATGACGATCTCGGCGTTGGCCGGCACCTGCAGGTCGACGGTTTCGCATTGTACTAGCGGCACCGCTTCGCCGCGCAGGCCGCCGGCGACGGAGAATTCATCGGTGCCGTAGGGAAATTTGCTGATGGAAGTTAAGACGATGGCCGGGTCCATGCCGATGGCGATGGCGACGGGCATGTCCTGCTTGGCCGCTTCGTATTGGCGGATATGGCGCGCCGCATGCTGGGCACCGCCGACGTAGAGGCCGACATGCTGTTTGCCCTTCATCTGAATTCTATAGGTCCCGACATTGCGCCGGCCGGTTTCAATGTCTTTGGTCACGACTACCGGTGCGGTGATGTAGGGACCGGGATCTTGGCTCGGTGTCCAGACCACTTGGGGCAGCGACAGCACGTCGATATCGGCGCCGCGGCAGATCAGTTCTTTGCACAGGCCGCTGTTCACCAACACCGGATCGATGGGATGGCGTTGGCCGTTCTCCCAGACCTGGGGAATTTTTTCGACGCTAGTCGACAGCGCGTGGGCGTAGATCGCCGGCGAACCGCCGATGACGCCGATGACCAGGGGAAACTTGCAGTCGCCGACTTGGCGAAAACCGAGAGCTGGCCGGTCGTTCCAGCCGTAGCGGTCGAAGGTGTGGCGGGTGATCGCGGACACTTCCCAGGATGGATCGACGCGCTGCTCTATCCAGTGGAGTTTGCCGGAGGATTCTAAGCGCGCGAGATATTGTTGGAGATCGTTGTAGGGCATTGGGGGCACTCTAGCCAAAATGGGATTTGCTTTCGACAACCTTGCGAGTATACAAACCGAGCGATGCTTAGCTCAATTATCGGCTGGTGCCACGGCTGTCAAGTAACACCGAGCGTGGGTATTGGTTCAGTTTGGGTCGGCCGCGGCTCATCATTTGAAGAAAGATTTCTCGCTTCGCTCGAAATGACAGCAGAAAAGTCCAATTGTCATCTCGAACGAAGTGAGAGATCTCGGGTTAACTGAACCACTACCCGGGCGGGGGGATGATGCGAGTGAAAAATATTTTCTTAATGCTACTCGTAGCGCTCTTCGCGACCGAGCTTTACGCTGCGGACAAAGTTAGGATCGGCGTATCCAACTATAATATTTCCAATCTCACCGTTGGCGTCGCCCAGACCCGGGGCTTTTTCAAACAGGAAGGCATCGACGCGGAGATCATCCGCATGAACCCCAACGTCGCCACCATGGCGCTGGTGAGCGCCGATGTCGATTATTCCACGCTCATCGGCTCGACCATCGTCGCCAACTTGAAAGGCGCGCGGGTCAAGATGATCGCCTGTTCCCTCGACCGCACGCCGTTGTCGCTGGTGAGCCGGGCCGATATTCGTTCGGTCAAGGAAGTGAAAGGTAAAACCATCGGCGTCGGCTCCTACGGCTCGACGCCGGATATCATCGCGCGCATGGTGGTGAAGCATCATGGCATCGATCCGGAGAGCGAGATCAAATTGCTCGCCCTCGGTTCGGACGCGGCGCGACTGACGGCGCTCAAAGAAGGCGTCATCGACGTCATGATCGTCGCGCCGCCGGTGGATTTCGAAGCCAAGCGCATGGGTTTCAACATCATCAGCCGCGCCGGCGATATTTTTCGCTTCCCGTACAACGGCATGGCCACCGGGATGAAAAAGTTGGCCGAACGACCCGACGAAGTTAAAAGAGTCCTGCGGGCCATGCTCAAGGCCAACAACTATATTCTCAAGAATCGCGACGGCACAGTTCAGGTGCTGGTCAACTGGGCCAAGTCTAAACAGGAGTTCGCTGAAGCCGGCTACGACTCCGCGGTGAACGTGTTCAGCGCCGACGGCAGCATTCCCGAAGAGGGCATGCGCGTGGTGCTCGACGGTCTGCGCAAGTCGATGAACATCACGCGGCAAGTAGCGCTCAGCGAGGTTGCCGATCTTGGACCTTTGCTCGAAGCCCAGCGCGAGCTCGGGCTGAAAAAGTAGCCCATCTGGGGCCGGTTCCTAGCGCCCCTCATGAGTCGCATGGGTTAATTGACAAGCGCCATCAAGGGTAGATAATGACCGCAAGTCCAGCGCTAGGTTGCCAAGGAGAATTTTATGAAACCATTCGCACTCACGCCTCTTGCGGCGGTCGTTCTCTCGTCTCTAGTTGGTTGCGCCAGCGTCGACTACAGCCGGCCCGGAATATCGAGCCAGGAAGTGGCGCGCACGGGCGACTACTGCCACAAGATTTTACAGCCGGTCGGTCCGCCGACTCCGACGCGGGTGGCGCCGGCTGCCGGCGATACCACCGACTACTACGGTCCCTGCGACGGTCCTACGCTCGCCGAACAGATCCAACAGCAGCGGCGCTTCGAGTCCTACCGCTTCGGTAAGGACTACATGGACGAGGGATAAGATCCGCAGCGGTCTTAATCGACTGTGACCCGCTCCGGCGGGTCACTGGCCGACTTACCTTGTCATAGATCGTAACTCCGCTCGGTATTTTTCATTCCTCGCCGCGGTTTCGCCGCGCGATCCAAGCTGATTGCCGTTCCTTTCGCCGCGTAAGTCCGCGTGACTTGCGCCGGAAATGTTTTGCGTTTTCAGAATTTTGAATATAGGTATGGGACCATTCCGCCTTGGGAAACTTTTCCGCCGGTGTTTGGAGGATTCCATGTTCAAAGTCGAAGCCAATCTCAAAGAGATCGCGGCCAAGCAGTTGACCCAGCGCGCCGGGCGCAAGGAGGGCGCGCCGCGCCGGCCGGTGACCACGGTCAATTGCAAGGCGCTCCATGGCTTGCAATTCCGCGCCACCGTGGAAGGGCATGAGTTTATTTCCGACGAAGGCGATGAGGCGGGTGGCCATGACGCCGGGCCGGCGCCGCTGCGCTATTTTCTCGGCGGCATCATGATGTGCCATCAGGTTTGGTGCGTGAAAAGCGCGGCGGTGGCCGATGTGCAGCTCGACCGGCTCGAAGGCGAGATCTCCGGTTTCGTCGAGGCCGGCGGCAGCGAAGGCGGCGAGGAGAAGGATCGCGGATTCGATCTGATCAAGTACACCGTGACGATTAAAAGTCCCAATCCGGCCACGGCGATTCAATCGATCGTCGACGCCGCGACCAAGCGCTGCCCGGCGTTTGCTTCGGCGGCGCGCGCCATCCCCATCGAAGTGACGATCAAACTCAACGATCAGGAGCTTGGCATGAAACTCTACGACAGGAGAAAGAAGTGATTTTTAACGATCTGAGAGAATACATCGCCAAGCTCCAAGAGTTGGACGAGATCAAGAGTATCGACGGCGCCAGCTGCGAGCTGGAAATCGGCGCCATCACCGAACTGGCGTCGTTCCGCAAGCGTTGCCCAGCGGTGTTGTTCGATTCGATCAAAGGCCATAAGAAGGGCTTTCGGGTTCTGACCAACTTTCTGTCCAACCGCTTGCGCGAGCGCATGGTGTTCGGCGTGTCCAACGAGCTCACCGATCCCGAGGCGGTGCTCTACTGGAAAGAGCGGCTGAAACATTATGAGCCGGTGGAACCGGTGGAAGTGAAGGACGGCCCGGTTAAGCACAACGTCATGGTCGACGATCAGGTCGATCTCACGCAGCTGCCCTGGCCGCGCTGGCACCAGCGCGACGGCGGGCCCTATATCTGCGCGACCTCGTCGGTGACCCGTGATCCCGAGTCCGGTTACATCAACATCGGTTCCTACCGCTTCATGCTGCTCGGCAAAAATAAGATCGTCGCTCATATCGGTTCGGGCCATCATGGCGATGTCATTCGCAAGAAATATTGGGCCAAGGGCAAAGCCTGTCCGATCGCGATTTCGCTGGGCCAAGAGCCGTCCTTGCTGGTGGCCGCCGGCACTAATACCAATTGGGGCGTGTCGGAGTACGGCTTTGCCGGCTGGATGCGCGGTGCACCGGTGGAAATCACCAAGGGTGTGTTCACCGACCTGCCGATTCCGGCCACCGCCGAGGTGGTGCTCGAAGGCGAAATGCTGCCGCCCTCGGCTGGCACCGAGATCGAAGGGCCGTTCGGCGAATTCTCCGGCTACTATGGCGGCGGCGCGCGACCGGCGCCGGTGACCATGATCAAAAGCATTCTCTACCGCAACGATCCGATCATTCTCGGTTCGCCGCCGTTTTTGGGCGCCAGCCGCGGCATTCTGTCGTCGCGCGGCATTCTCGTCTGGAACGAACTGGACGCGTTGGGCATCCCCGACATTAAAGCCGTCAATTATTCCTGGGGCATGTGCATCATCTCGCTCAAGCAGGCCTATCCCGGCCACGCCATGCGCGCGGCGCACGGCGCCATCGCCGGCACCGCCGGTTACCATGGCCGGTTCGTCATCGTCGTCGACGAGGATATAGACCCGTATAATTTAGAGCAGGTGCTTTGGGCCGTTGCCACGCGTTGCGATCCGGAGAGCTCTTTGGACGTGGCGCGGCGCATCTGGAGTTACAAGATCGATCCGCGCCTGCCCAAGCAGAAAAAAGAGCTCGGCGACTACACCGGCGCGGTGGCGATCATCGACGCCTGCCGGCCCTATCATTGGATCGAAGATTTCCCGGCGACCACGCAAATCGCCGAAGAGCTGTTGAAGGAAACCAACGCCAAGTGGGGCAAGGCGATTGGCGAAGATTGAGAATCGGATCTCGGATTCGGATGAATTAGCCGCAAAGAACGCAGAGGACGCAAAGGTCGGAAAGTTTTGCAAAAATCTTTTCCTACCTTCGTGTCCTTCGTGGTGAAACCCTCTTCCACAATAATATAGGCAGCGAAATTCAACGAACTAGCTCGACACGTATATTATGGACTTTCCCATCAATCCGCCCATCGGCGAACGAGTCAGACGAAAAGAAACCGAGCGCTTCGTCTCCGGCACTGGCCGCTATGTCGACGATCTGTTGCCGGCCGGGACGCTGCATGTGTCGTTCGTGCGCAGCTCCTGCGCGCATGCGCGGATTAAATCGATAGACGTCACGGCGGCCCGCGCCATGCCCGGCGTGCGCGCGGTTTATACCGGCGCCGACATCGCCGCCCATGTGAAGCCGCTGCGGGTAGGTGGCAGTTCGGTTTTACGGCCGGTGAAGCTTTATCCATTAGCCGTCGACAAGGTGCGCTATTTCGGCGAGCCGCTGGCGGTTGTCGTCGCCGACAACCGCTATCTCGCCGAGGACGCCATCGACATGGTGGCGGTGGATTACGAAATGTTGCCCGCGGTGGTCGATCCGGAAAAGGCGATGGAGCCGGGGGCGGCGCTGGTGCATGAAGAGGCCGGCAGCAACATCGTTTATAAATTTCATTTCGCCACCGACGGCATCGACAAAGTGTTTCAAGACGCCGAAGTGGTTATCAAGGAACGCATCCGCAGCCACCGCATCACCGCCTGCCCGATCGAGCCGCGCGCCTACCTGGCGCACTACAACAAGGACGAGGACACTTTGACCATGTGGTCGGCGACGGCTAATCCGCATTCCTTGCGCGGCCGCATCGCTGAGATCATCGATTTCCCCGAGGGCAAGATTCGCGTCATCGCGCCAGATGTCGGCGGTTCCTTCGGCGTGAAGATTCAGACCTACCAAGAAGAGCTCTTGCTGCCCTATCTGTCGCGCGAGCTGGGCCGACCGATCAAGTGGTGCGAGACCCGCATTGAACACATGCGCAACGGCCGCCATGGCCGGGATCAGATTCATTACGTCGAGATGGCGCTGAAAAAAGACGGCACCATGCTGGGGATTCGCGACAAGATCATCGCCGACATGGGCTCGACCTACACCGTCGACCACTCGATCCAGGCGGCGGCGCTGTACATGACCGGGGTGTACCAGATTCAAAATTATTCGGTCGACGCGCTCGGCATCGCCACCACCAAGACCACCCACGGCTCGTTGCGCGGCATCGGCAAGGCGGACGCATCGTATATTCTCGAGCGCTTGGTCGACATCGCGGCGCGCCAGTTAAAAATCGACCCCATCGAACTGCGGCTGAAAAATTTCATTCCCGCCGAGGCGTTTCCCTATCGCAACGTCACCGGCGCGCTCTACGACAGCGGCCAGTATCATCTGGCGATGCGGCGCACCGCCGAGATGGCCGGCTACGACCGGCTGCGCCAGGAACAGATCGAGCTGCGCAAGCAGGGCATCTACCGCGGCATCGGCGTGGCGTTTGTCATGGAGCCGACGAGTTCGAGCCGGATTCACGCCACCGGCGGCTACGCTTCTTGCCGCTTGCGCATCGATCCGTCGGGGGCGGCGACGGTGTTCTCGAGCATGGGCGAACAGGGGCAAGGCCACGAGACCACCATCGCCCAGATCGTCGCCAGCCAGACCGGCATTCCCTTCGACAAGATTACGGTGATTCACGGCGACACTTTGCCGACGCCCTATGGTTTTGGCACCGGCAGCAGCCGTTCTTCCGTCGTGCTCATGCCGTCGGCCTGGGTGGCCGGCAAATTGATGCGCGATAAAATGCTCGGCATCGCGGCGCGCCAGCTGAAAGTGCTGCCGGAAAATCTGCAAATCGACGGCGGCAAGGTTTTCGCCAAAGACCATCCCGAACAGTCCATCGCGGTGATGGAAATCATCCGCACTGCCTACGGCGCGATTCACTTGCTGCCGGAAAATATGGAACCGGGCCTCGAAGTCACCGGTTACTTTATCAATCCCAACATCGACTATACGCCGGACGACAAGGGGCGGATGAATACCTTTTCCAGTTATCCCTACGCCGCGGTGATCGCGGTGGTCGATGTCGATATCGAGACCGGCATGATCAAAATCGTCCGCTACTCGACGGTGCATGACTGCGGCAACATGATCAATCCGCAGATCGTCGACACCCAGCAGCAGGGCTCGATCATGCAGGGCATCGGCGCGGCCTTATACGAAGAGCTGCGCTACGACGAGGACGGCCAGCTGATCTCATCGTCGTTCATGGATTACCGCTTGCCCTGCGCCGAGGAAGTGCCGGAGCTGCAACTGGAACATATTATTACGCCCAATCCGTTCACCCCGCTGGGCGCCAAGGGCGCCGGCGAGACCGGCATGTTGGGACCGCCGCCGGCGCTATGCAGCGCGGTGGAAGACGCGTTGAGCCCGTTTGGCGTGAAGGTGCGCGAGACCCCGCTGACCCCGGATCGAGTTTTAAATCTTATCGAGAAAGCGCAGGCGACACCGGCCCATGGCTAAGAGCATCACGTTGACCGTCAACGGCAAATCCTACAGCGGCGAGGCGGACTCGCGCACTTTGTTAGTGCATTTTCTCCGTGACGCGTTAAGCTTGACCGGCACCCATGTGGGCTGCGTGGTCGGCCGCTGCGGCGCCTGCACCGTCATGTGGAACGGCACGGCGGTGAAGTCCTGCATGGTGTTCGCCGTCCAAGCGGACGGCGATGAGGTCGTCACGGTGGAAGGCTTGGTCAAGGACAAACGCTTGCATCCCTTGCAGCAGTCGTTTTGGAAAAACGACGCGGTGGAGTGCGGCTACTGCACGCCCGGCATGCTGATGTCCGCCTACGGTTTGCTGCAGAAAAATCGTAATCCGTCCGACGAGCAAATCAAAAAAGCGATCTCCGGCAATCTCTGCCGCTGCACCGGCTACGGCAATATCGTCGCGGCGATCAAGGAAGCCGCCGGCAACTTCACGAAATAACCGAGCCGCCATGGTGAGCATCTTCCAAACCGTTTTCCGTCACCGGGCGGGAGAGCTAAGATGCGCTTGATCTATCTGTTGGCGTTGATGTTGTGCTTCCGCCCACCGTTGGCGGACGGCGCCGAAGCGCTCAAGAAAATTCGCATCGCGTCCAAGGGCGCCGGCGAAACTTTGCTGCCCTATATTATTCCGCAGCGCTTGGGTTTCTATCGGGAAGAGGGGCTGGATGTCGACGCCATTGTCACCCGCGGTACGGTGACCACCCAGGTGGTGGTGAGCGGCGCGGTGGACTACAGCAACGGTGGTTCGATTCCGGCGATGCTCGCCGGCGCGCGCTTGAAAATATTGCTGATTAGCACGGACAAGCCGGCGCAGCATCTGGTGACCAGCAGTAAGATCGGTAGTCTCAAACAACTCGCCGGTAAGACCATCGCGGTGTCCGATGCGTCGGGTAATTCGACGTTGCTTTTGCGCGAGCTGTTGGCGAAAAACGGCGTGCCGCAGGACAACCTGCAGTTCCGCGCTCTGGGCGACCAGGCGGTGCGCTATGGAGCCTTGTTGGGCGGCGCGGTGGACGCGACCATGCTGTCATTTTCCACCGCCAAACAAGCCGAGGCCAAAGGCTTTCGCATTCTCGCCTATAGCGGCGATCATGTGTCGTCACTCAGCGCCAACCTGGAAACCACCGACGATAAGATTCAGAACTCGCCGCGGGAGGTTTACGGGGTGGTTAAAGCGACTCTCAAGGGCCATCTATTTTTTCACCGCAATGCCAACGAGACCGTCAAGTTCATCATGGAGGTCGCGCGCATCAACAATCCCAACGAGGCCCGCGAGGTGTGGAGCGAACGCAACAAGCAGGCCTCCGAGCTGGCGCGCATGGGTAGGGCTTCCGACGAGGCGCTGATGACCAATGTCGAGCGCGTGCGCGACCAGATGAAGATGGTCGGCGCCGGCGTGCGCGTTAAAGAAAAGATGACCTTGGACCAGGTCTACGATTTTTCCTTCGTGCAAAAAGCATATGAAGAAATTCAAGCCAGCAAGTGGGACCCGATGCGCTACGGCTATGTGAACCGATGAGCCGGCGCGGCGTTAAGCGGAAAGGAGAACGACGATGCCATTCTTAATCGCGATGTTTTTACTCTGTTGCGGACTGAGCGACGCCTTGGGCGCCGAAGCGTTGAAAAAGATCCGCATCGCCTCGAAGGCGCCGGGCGAATCGTTGCTGCCCTACATAATCGCCCAGCGGCTGGGCTTCTACCGCGAAGAAGGCGTCGACGTCGATGTCATCGTCACCCGCGGCACGGTGACCACTCAGGTGACCGTGAGCGGCGCGGTGGATTACAGCAACGGCGGCTCGATCCCGGCGATCCTCAGCGGCGCGCGGCTGAAGATTCTTCAAGTCAGCACCGATAAGCCGTCCCAGTATCTGGTCGTGTCGCCCAAGATTACCACCATGAAGCAAATCGGCGGCAAGGTGATCGCAACTTCCGACGCCTCGGGCAATTCCACTTTGCTGTTGCGTGAGTTGCTGACCAAGAACGGCATCGCCGTGGAGAGCGTGCAGATGCGCGCGCTGGGCGAGCCGGCGGTGCGCATGGGCGCGATGTTATCGGGCACGGTGGACGCGACGATGATCTCCGTCGGCATGGCGCGCCAGCTCCAGGCCAAGGGCTTTCGCATCCTGGCCTACAGCGGCGACTATGTTTCGTCCTTGAGCGCCAATTTGGAAACCAATGAGGACAAGATTCAAAACGCGCCGGACGAAGTCCTGCGGGTGGTGCGGGCGACGCTCAAGGGCCAAATGGTGTTTCACCGCAATCCCAATGAGGCGGTCAAGTTCATCATGGAGATCCTGCGCCTGAACGACGTCAACGAGGCGCGCGAGATCCACCGGCAGCGCGACAAGGAAGCTTCGGATCTGGCTAAGATCAGTTTAGCCAGTGAAGAGTCAATGAACGCCAACATCGACCGGGTGCGCGAGCAGATGCGCGCCATGGGCGCGCCGATTCGCATCAAGGGCGCGGTCACCCCCGATCAAGTCTATGACTTTAGCTTCGTCAAAAAAGCCTACGAAGAGATCCGCGTCAGCAAGTTCGATCCGATGCGCTACGAATACAGCAAGAAAGCGATGTAACCATGTACCCAGCTTCGTTTGAATACTTGAAGCCCCAGAGCATTGAAGAAGCGATGGCGCTTTTGACCGAGCATGGCGAGGACGCCAAGCTGCTCGCCGGCGGGCAGAGTCTGGTGCCGATGATGAAGCTGCGCATGGCGCGGCCGAAATACTTGATCGACATTCACCGCCTGGCCGATTTGAATTATATCCGCGAAGAAGCCGGGCAGATTCGCTGCGGCGCCATGACGCGCCATATCGAGATCGAAGAATCGGTGCTGATTCGCGCGCAGCTGCCAATGCTGGCGGTGGCCGCCAGCGAGATCGGCGATGTCCAGGTGCGCAACCGCGGCACCATCGGCGGCGGCCTGGTGGAAGCCGATCCCTGCGGCGACTATGCCCCGGTGGCGCTGGCGATCAATGCGCAATTTAAATGCGTCGGACCGAAAGGCGAGCGGCTGATTCCGGCGGCGGAGTTTTTTAGCTTCGCCTACACGACCACGCTGGGCGCCGACGAGATTCTCACTGAAATAATTTTCCCGCTGCCGGCCCAAGACAGCGCCGGCGTCTATCTCAAGCTCGAACGGGTAGCCGGCGATTTCGCCATCGTCAGCGCGGCGGTGCAGTGTGCCGTCGATAAAAATGGCGTCTGTAGCGCCATCGGCATCGGCAGCGCCGGCGGCGGCACCGTGCCACAAAAGGCGCTGGCCGTCGAAGCGTTGTTGCGCGGCCAGAAAATCTCTCCGGAATTGCTCGCCAAAGCCGGCGAGCTTATTCAGGTCGACGCGGAACCGATCGAAGACATGCGCGGCTCGGCGGCCTACAAGAAGAAAGCGCTGAGCGCGATCCTGCGCCGGGCGATTAGCGAAGCGCTGCGCCAGGCTGAGGCCAAGCGGGTTTCGTAGGCAGCGCGGCATGGCGAAGTTCGTTGGCCGGTTGGCAACTGTTCTAGCCTTGGCGCTCGCGCCGGGAGTTGCCTTTAGCGCTCAGAGTCCGGCGCCCGCCACGGTCGTCATCGCCTACACTTCATTGTCGCCGCAGTACGCGCCGGTTTGGATCGCCCATGACGCCGGTCTGTTTCGCCGTAACGGCATCAACGCGCAATTGGTTTACATGCGCGGCGGCATTCTCGCCACCCAGGCGTTGGTCAGTAACGACGTCAATTTCATCAACGCCGGCGGCGGCGGTGTCGTCGATGCGGTGCTAGGCGGCGCCGAGATTGTCCTGGTGGCGAGCCCGATTAACCAGGAACCGCAGGTGCTGGTGGCGCGAAAAGAAATCAAAGAGATCGCCCAGCTCAAGGGCAAGAAGCTGGCGGTTAATAGCCTTGCCGGTCCGGCGATTCTCTCATTGAAGATGATCTTGGCGGCGGCCGGTCTCGATGCCGAGCGCGATGTCAGTTATTTAGCCGTGGGACCGTCGGCGAGCCGGTTCGGCGCCATGCAGTTGGGCCAGGTCGACGCGACCACGTTGGCGCCGCCGTTTACCTTGGCGGCGCGCAAGGCGGGCTACCAGTTTTTCGACAGCGCGGCGGCGCTGAAAGATGCCGAACTGCCCAACGGTGCGCTGGCGACCAGCCGCAAATATTTAGAAGCTGAGCCGGTGGCGACCGAGATGGTGATCAAATCGCTGATCGAGGGGATTCATTTCTACAAGACCGAGAAAAATAAAACCGCGGCGATTCTAAAAAAATACATGCGCCTGGATAACCCCGAGGAGACCCAAGAGAGCTACAATTTTTACGTTAAATTGTTCGCCGAGAAGCCCTACCCGACGGCCAAGGGGATTCAAACCATTCTCGATTGGTCCAAGCGCGCCGACGCGCGCAAAGCGACCCCGGCGCAGTTCATGAACACCCGCGCCATCGCGAAGCTCGACAAGCAGGGATTTATTGACGGCTTGTACCGGAGGTAGCGGTGGGAAAGTTTTCGTCATGGTTAACCGGCATACAGGTTCCGCTATCATTCGAATTAACCTGGATACCCGCCTGCGCGGGTATGACGGAAATGGCAAGGATGCGATGAACATGGTAGTTCCGAGTCCGAAAAACGGTTGGAACGATTTGAACGGCTGGAACGGTTGGAACTGGAACGGTTGGAACGTGTTCGGAAGTTAATAAGATGGAAGAACGTTGGCCTTGGGAAGAAGAAGGTAGCCGGGAATCCGGTGATCCGTTGGCGCACCAGCGCCACGAAGCTGAGATCAGAGAGCAGATGCCGCGGGTGGTCCAGTTGCTGCCGGTGCAAGGCACCGTCATGGGCAGCATCAGTCCGCATCAGACCGGCGATATCGTCTGCTACGATATTCTCAAGCGCGCGCCGGTGTACGATCTGACTTCGCACTTCTCCGACATCCAGCCGAAAGCGCCGGCGCGCGGCGCGCACCGCCATATCAGCGCGCCGACCTTGTTCTGCTTGAACGGCCGCGGTTGGGAGATCAACGACGGCAAGACTTATTCCTTTGGCACCTACGACATGCTGGTGGTGCCGCCGTTCACGATTCATCAGCATGGCGGCGACGACGATCTCGGCTGCCAGATCTTCGTGCCGCAGAGCCGGCTGTTTAGCTTGATGGGGCTGACCAAGCGCGAGCAAATTAAATTTGGTGACAATCCGACCTTTCCCCAGGGCACCGAGCCGCTCTATGGCGAGCAAGGTAAATTGATCGGCTACAAAATCAAAAAAGGCGTGCTCGGCATTAAAGAAGACATCGACGTCATGCTCGGCGCCGATCAGAAAACCGAAACCGTCTTTCGCGCGCGCAAGCAAGCGGCATCTTGGGACGGGCCGGTGGACAATATTTACGACCGCTATTTGAAACTGTTCCACGACGAGAGCGTGTTCTGTAATAACGTCACTCATGTGATCGCCTATGAAGAGCAGCCCTGGGAATGGTGCCGGCAGGGGCGATTGAAATGGTTCACCCATCCGGAGATCAACAGCGCGGCGCGCCGGGTGTGGCTCTACATGCAAGAAATTTCTCCCGCCAGCCGCTCGGGTAAGCACCGTCATATGACCGAAGAACAGGTGCTGGTTATCCAAGGGCGCGGTCATGACATCCACGATGGCCAGAGATGGGACTGGGAGCGCGGCGATCTGGTCAGCATTCCGGCCATGGCGGAGCACCAGCATTTCAATGACGACCCGGAGCAGCCGGTATTATTTTTATCCTCGATGCCGAGCGTCGGCGTTGGCTTGGGCATCGGCGGCATCGAGCAGTTGGATGACGCGCCGGAATTCGCCGAGGGAAAACGTTAACCATGGCCGACAAACAGCGACAAGACAGCGACGCCGAGCACTACTACGACTACGAGGCGCGCTTCATCAAGCAGAAGCGCGAACAGGAGCGGATCAATTTTTTGCCCCGGGTGATCCAGCCGGCGATGTTTGCCAAGGGCGAGTTCGCGCTTGGCGACATGCGCGTGTTTAGCCGCTACACGGTGGCGCCGCTCAGCACGCTGACCTGCGGCTTTGTCGATCTGGCGGCGGGCGCGCGTAGTGAAGCTCGGCGTATGATTCCATCGGTCTACGCTTACATCGTCGAGGGCCGCGGCGAATGCGTCCAAGACGGCGTGGCGTATTCGGTGGGCGCCGCTGATCTAGTGCTGGTGCCGCCGTATACGATTTGGCAACTGATCGCGAATTCCAACCATGGTCTGCGCGCTTGGCTGCCGCAGATTAGACTATGGCATGGGCAGGGGCTGTTGCGGCGGGACGGTGGCGCCGCGGACGATGACGCCAAGACCGGCGCAATTGTTCACGCGCGGCGGCAAGTGCAAACCCCGGCGGCGGGCACGACGCGCTACGATTGGTTCTTGACCCGGCTCGCCGAGGAGAATCGCGTCGAGCGCGAGGCGCCGCGGCTGATTCGCGCCGCCGATTGTCCTTGGGAAACGACCCGGCAGGGGAATTTGCAATTCTATTTGAACCGCTGGACGGAAACGGCGGCGAGCGGATTGGACGTCATGGCGCAGCGCATCGATGCCGGCGCGCGCAGCGGCGAGCACCGGCATATTTTTGAAGAGCTGCTGCTGGTGGTGAGCGGCCGCGGTTACGACTTGCACGAGGGCACGCAGCATCGCTGGCAGGCCGGTGATTTGATCTGCGTGCCGCCGATGCTAGTGTAGTGTCTCTGAATTAATAGTAGTTACTGTTCGTCTAAGGGGCAAGCGGAGGTTTTGATGCGAGTTGCCCCAGCCATTGAGTTGACCGAGAGTGAGATTGTTCTTCTGAAGACGTGGTCGCGAGGCGGCACAACCCCGGCGC